>NZ_JCBCUZ010000010.1:0-146777 GCF_059862735.1 Pseudomonas sp. MF06569
TCGGCGCCGCCGCTCCTGGCCCAAAAGCTCCCCACTCTTATCGTTGCTATTAGTCATAAACATAACCGTTTGCCTATCCCTTATCGTAAGGGGGAAACGGTGTCCTGTCTTTCATGGGGCTCGTTCACGGCAATACATAACCCGCCTCACACAGCAAAGCCCCGGACTTGACCTTCAATACACCCTTGTCCGACTCGACCATCACCAGTGCCTGACCACTCGGGTCGGCAATGGCCAATAGCGTGCCTTGTTCATTTTCTACGCGGGCGCCAAAGGGCATTGGCGTGCCATCGGCCTTGACCAGTTCAAACTGCACCCGACGACCCTGCTTGACGTTAAAGCGCGCCACGGTCACCGAACCCCGGCGCGGAATAACCTGCTGGGTGGTGTTATCGATTTCGATATCCGCCCCCAGCTGGCTGGAGTCCAGGTTGATCCAGTTGGTGCGGTAGGGCTGCGCGTTCGGTACCACGGCATAGCCATTGGCGCCTGTGGTAACCCCCGCGCTATTGCCCACCGCAACCCCGGCAACGCCCGGCACTTCTACCAGGGTAAAGCTCTCGCTCAGTGATTGGCCCAGGTTGATACCGCCAGCATGGGCCACGATGGAGCCCGAGGCACCGGCGTTGAAGGTGGTGAAGTTATTGCCCTGGGTATATCCAGCGTTCATGTGTGCCACCGGGGTAGTGCCGCTGACACTGCCACTGAACGTTTTTTCACTCAGGCTTTCATGACTGGCATTCACCGACCAGGCCGCATCGTTACGCCCCATGATGCGGCCGCTGGCGCCGCCGCTCAGGCTTTGTACGCCGTTGTCGTCACGGGTCAGGGTGCTTCGGGCATAGGTGGTATTACTGCCGCTACCCAGCGGCAAGGACAGGGTGAGGGAAAACCGTGAACTGTCATTACCGCCGTAATAGGTCACCGGGTTCACCGAGTGGGTTGCACTCAGGTTGTAGCTCAACTTGCCCCAGTTGCCGCTGTAACCCACGGTGTACTGCCGGGTTTTGCCTGCAAGGTTCCAATAGCGCTGCTCGTTCAACCTCAGATACAGCGAGCCGTACTCACGGCCCCCCAGGCTTTGGCTGAGGGACAGGTCAAAGCGCGATTTCGCCCGGCCACTGGATCGGTATTGGGGGTTGTTGCCCAAATCGCGCAGGTGCTCGTTCAGGGTGCGGTAGCCCTCGGTCGAATAGCGATAACTGGCCAGGGTAAAGGTGGTGTCGGTACGGGCGAGCGTCTTGGCGTAAAGCACGCGAGCGCTCTGGCCCTTGTTGCGCTGGATCTGGCGTCGAATATCTGGGGCGGCGCTTGAGGCCTGGGTGATGTCTGTCGAAAACGCGCCTAAGACGGTATTTTGTGTGGCGCCCAGGTTCCATGCACTGAAGTCGGGGGACCATTGGGAGCCGCCGAACAGGGTGGTGTTATCGGTCAAGCCATAGGCCAGCGTCGCCATGGCAATCTTGGGCGAGATGGAGTCTTGGGTGGTGCTGTCGTATTCGCCGAGGGAAGCTGGCCACGGCGCACCATTTGCGGCAGCGAAGAGAAGGCCTGGGTGGTCACCCGCCGGCGCCCATCGGCTTCGATCACGGTAATTTCAAGGTCGCCATTGGAGCCGTTAGGGTAAAGGTCATCGATCACAAACGGCCCGGGGGGAACGTTGAGGCTGTACATCAGGTAATTATTCTGGCGGATTTCAACGGTTGCGTTGGTCTCGGCATCACCGCGAATGATCGGCGCATAACCGCGCTGGCTGTCTGGCAGCATGGCGTCATCGGAATTCAGCAACACGCCATTTATACGCACGCTGTCGAAGATTTTCGGGTCGGTATAGGCCGCTCCCACGGTCAATTGGCTCTTGAGTGAAGTGATATCGCGCTGGGCAAACGTGCGGTCGCTGGAGAACTTCATGCCCCCGTTGTTGCTGTTGGTGAAGTTTGATTCATTGCGCAGTCGCCACGGGCCCAGGTTGATGCCGTTGCGCAGTCCCACGTAGTAACGGTTGGCAGTCCTGTCATGGGTGGTATTGCGTCGAGCTGTCAGGTCATAGCTGATAAAGCCTGTGGTGACACCTTCATCCCATAATGAAGGGGCTACATAGCCTCTGGCACTGCGCAGCATGGCGGCTTGGGGCACAGCGATAGTGAGCTGCTGGCGCCCGGTATCGTACTCGACGCTGCTCAATTCGATCAGGCTGGGCAGGTCATGGCACTGCTCGGGTTGAGTGTCGTCCAGCAGGCCTGCCTGGCGCAGTGCATTCATATCCAGCTCCAGGGACTGAAGCACTGGCAGTGTCAGGCAGGCTTCGACACGACCGGTTTTATCCTGTTTGGCAAAGACAATATCCTGGCGCCCGACCAGGGAGCGGTTGATATACAGGTCGACCCGATAAGTGCCCGGCACCACATTGCTGCCTTGCAAAAAGTCGCTCAGGTCGACGCCCGCGCCACCGTTCTGTAAAAAGCTGGTGCTGAACTTTGTGGCGGTGTTGGTTTTTTCGGGGGTATCGGCCAACGCAATAACAGGCACGCTAAACGCAATTCCAAGATATAACTTGCTCACTATAAACGCAGCGTGTTTATGGGGAGCGGTCCAGTGCGGTTGTGGCTGTAAACAATGAGAGAGTATCTTGATGATTACGGTTGTAAGTGTCATGTGTGCTTCAGTCCTGGTGCTTGCGCTATAGATTAATCAGCGCAATAACCCAGTAAGGCCATATCACTTAATTGCCGCTAAAAAAGGCAATAAGAAGTGTTACTGTTTGGCAGGTTAAAGTTTTAAAGTTGCAGAGCCCAAGGGCGTGCTGTACAGCTCTTTTGCACCGAAGTCGTTGATGGGGTGGGCACTTAACGTCAATGAATGGGCCGCAGGAAGTTTGGGGATCTTGATAAACATTGAGGCGCCCGGCGCAATCATGAAGTTGGTAATTGGGGCACTGGTATAATCCGATCCTTTGACCTGAAAGTCGGTGATGGTGACGTGGTATTGGCTGGGGTTGTTGACGCGCAATCCACTGTTTTTACCATCGCGTTCGGCATGCCATGTTAGTGCGCCCGGAGCATCTTTCGGGGTGCCCGATAATCCGGCGGGGCGGTAGAAGAACTTGATGCGTTGGCGAATGGCCAGTTGTAAAACATTAGTGCCCTCAGGCGCCTTGGGGATTTGCTGAACATTCAACCAAAACACCGATTCCTTGTCCGTGGGCACGCCGCTCCCTTGAAAAAGAATGCGCAGCACTTGTCGGCTTTGGCCCCCCATGTGGGCTAACGGCGGGGTGACGGCAAAGGGAATCGACCCGGAAGGCCTGCCGGGCCTGTCGCCGTCGAGCCAGGACTGGATCAATATTTCATCGCTGCCCACATTGCGCACCGTGACACTGGCTTCTTTTTTATCTCCGTCATAGATAACCCGTGTTGAACTGAGCGTGATGGCAGCCTGCGCTTGACCGCACAGCAAGATGGCTAACAGCGCCACCAGACTGTTTAAAGAATGTTGAAACATGGTAGTGCCCTCACGGCGCTCTATGATTCGAAGGGAAGTTTTGGAACTTCCCTTGCTTGGCGCTTAGTCGTAAGTAAACGTAAATGGCAACGTTGCATTCGCCTCGCCGGCGACAACAGGATCACCGTTCACGACATAAGCCGCCCGTAGATCGAGAGATGCTCTTGCCGTGCCATCGGCGGCAACGGTCAGAGGTTCTGTAATCGTGTCACCTGCCCGCATGTCGAGAATTTGGTTGGCGCCATTGATTAAACCAATACCGACCCCCGTGGCATCGCCCTCTGTTTTCAACAGTCTGGAGTCGCGGCTATCTTGACCCGAACCCGAGCGCGGATCGAAGTTCATATAGACATTGCTGAGCCCGGTTGCAGCGGTGCAGTCGATGTCTACGGTAATTCGGGTATTGGCGCCTGCAGCAGCGCTGCCATCGTTTAAATCGTCAATTGATACCAGGCCAAGATCAACGTCGAGGTCAGAACCCCCGCCACCGTTAATAGAACACGTTGCAGTGGTTAAACCGCCTGTAAAGTTAATATTGCCTGTTGAAGCTTGAGCTAACTGAGTAAAAGAGGCCGCCGCCAATATGCCTGAAGCGAGGATTAGTTTTTTCATGTGTGCCTTCTGATGGAGCAATCCGATGAGTGTGTTGGATGAGTGCTTCGCAACTTCAGGATGGTACTTTTGATGCGCATGAATCAGTTAACGGACTAGTCCAGCGTATGCGTAGGGTTTTTCTCAAATTTTGTTGGATTGTCGAACGCAGAGGATGGAAATCAATCCCTCCGGGCTTGTGTTGATAATCAATATCGCTTAATAATGAATCTCATTATCGAGTGGGCTTGGGTCATGAGTTCTGCCTTGCGTGAAGGGCCGTATCTAGAAAGCTGGCGTTGGATGAGCCGCCAGATCCGCTGCGGGCTGGCGCCGGACGAGCCGCGCCTGATCGAGCATTACCTGGCTGAAGGCCGCTATCTTGCCGGCTGTACGGCGACCTCTCCCTGGATGATTGCCGTTACCTCGTTCCGGCTGTTGCTGGATACCGCAACCGATACTGCTCTGCCCTGGCATTGGCGCACTCTGTGTCTGGACCACGCGTGGCGTCCGCTGCGCGACCTCGAAACCCAAGCCCTGTGTACCTGCCGACTCAAACGCTGGCAAAGCTTTGCCTGGCTGTTGGCTACCTGCGAGCTCCAACCTTCAATTTCTTTAACAGAACTGGTGCAAGGATTTCCTGATGAGTAACACTCGTATCGAACGTGACAGCATGGGTGAGTTGCGCGTACCTGAGGCGGCGCTGTATGGCGCTCAAACACAGCGTGCGGTCGACAACTTCCCCATCAGTCATCAACGCATGCCGGCGCAATTCATTCGCGCGCTGATCCTGGCAAAAGCTGCGGCCGCCCAGGCAAACGTCGAACTCAAACAGATCACTGCTGCCCAGGGCGAGGCCATTGTCGAGGCCGCACAGATCCTGCTGACCGGGGATTTCATGGAGCACTTCCCGGTGGATATTTTCCAGACCGGTTCGGGCACCAGCTCCAACATGAATGCCAATGAAGTGATCGCAACGCTGGCCACGCGGCTACTGGGCGAGGAGGTCAATCCCAATGACCATGTCAACTGCGGGCAAAGCAGCAACGACATCATCCCGACCACCATCCATGTCAGCGCGGCGTTAGGTCTGCACGAGCAACTGCTACCGGCGTTGACGCATCTGGTTCAGGTGATCGAGCACAAGGCCGAGCAGGTTCATGTGTACGTCAAAACCGGGCGCACGCACTTGATGGATGCCATGCCCGTGCGCATGAGCCAGGTGCTCAACGGTTGGGCACAACAGCTTAAGGCCAATATCGAGCATTTGCACAACCTGCAGCCAGCGCTGCAATCCCTGGCGCAGGGCGGTACGGCGGTGGGGACGGGGATTAACGCGCACCCGCAATTCGCCGGGTTATTCAGTCAGCGGCTCAGCGCCTTGACTCACGTGACGTTCACGCCGGGCAAGGATCTGTTCGCGTTGATTGGCTCGCAGGACACGGCGGTATCCGTGTCGGGGCAGCTCAAAGCCACGGCGGTGTCGCTGATGAAAATCGCCAACGATCTGCGCTGGATGAACTCCGGGCCGTTGGCGGGCCTGGGTGAGATCGAGCTGGAGGCCCTGCAACCCGGTTCCTCGATCATGCCGGGCAAGGTCAATCCGGTGATCCCGGAAGCCACTGCAATGGTTGCGGCTCAGGTTATCGGTAACGACACGGTGATCACGGTTGCAGGTCAGTCCGGCAACTTTGAGCTGAACGTGATGTTGCCGGTGATCGCCCAGAACCTGTTGAGCAGTATTGAGTTGTTGGCCAACGCCAGCCGTCTGCTGGCCGACAAGGCGATTGCCAGCTTCAAGGTCAACGAGGCCAAGCTTAAAGAGGCGCTGTCGCGTAACCCGATTCTGGTGACTGCCCTTAACCCGATCATCGGGTATCAAAAAGCCGCTGAAATCGCCAAGACCGCCTATCAACAAGGTCGTCCGGTGATTGACGTGGCCCTTGAGTACACCGACCTGCCACGCAGCCAGCTAGAGATCTTGCTAGACCCCGAGAAACTGACCGCCGGCGGCGTTTAACGCATCCACACTGCTTTGGAGGCTCACATGGAACATTGGAAACGCACGATCGAAAGAGCCAATCGCTGTTTCGCCGAGGGTGAATTGGTCGATGCGCGAGAGCATTACTTGCAGGCGCTGGCGTTGGCTCAAGTGTTGTTCGAACGATGGAGTGATGCCGACGAAGCAGTGGCGGCTTGCGTCATTTCGCACCATAACCTGGCGGATTTACATTTGCGCCTCAACCAGCCGGAGGAAAGCGTCGAGTACCTCTGTGCGATCCATCAGCGTTTATTGCAAACCATGCAGAACGCTCGACTGTCGTCGGCGTTGCGTGAAGCAGCGTTGCGTCAGAGCAGCAAAACCTATGTTGAGCTTTTGAATTTCATCAGTGAGCACGGCGAATACCCGCGCTCCAATCTTTTACTCAAAAGCAATGTGGCTCAGAACAGCCATGAGTTCTCGACAGTTAGCGGCCATCACTTAGGAGCACACTGATATGACTTATACCTTGCCTGCCTTGCCTTATGCCTACGACGCGCTCGAGCCGCATATTGATGCGCAAACAATGGAAATCCACTACACCAAGCACCACCAGACCTACATCAATAATCTCAATGCGGCGGTAGAGGGTACTGAATGGGCGCAATGGCCTGTAGAAAAGCTGGTGGCCAGTGTTCATCAATTACCCGAGAAACTAAGGGCTGCAGTGATCAATCAGGGCGGCGGGCATGCCAACCACTCGCTGTTTTGGGAGGTCATGAGCCCCAAGGGCGGGGGCAAGCCAGAAGGTGCATTGGCCAAGGCAATTGACGAACAGTTGGGTGGGCTCGAGACGTTCAAGGAGAACTTCACCAAGGCCGCGTTGACGCGTTTTGGCAGCGGCTGGGCATGGCTGAGCGTGACGCCGCAAAAAACACTGGTGATTGAAAGCAGTGGCAACCAGGACAGTCCGTTGATGAATGGCAATACGCCGATTCTGGGGCTGGATGTGTGGGAGCACGCTTACTACCTGCGTTATCAAAACCGTCGTCCGGAATACATTAACGCGTTCTATAACGTGATTAATTGGCCGGAAGTGGCGCGTCGTTATCAAGCCGCGATTGGCTGAGCCCACTTAACAGGATTCAGGCAGATTATGGGCACGCAAATATTGGCCGTCGGTGGTGTTCGGATGTTTCGTTATGCCCTCGGCACACTCTTGCTCTTGGCGGGTACTGCCTTGCTGGTGGCCAAGGGGCTGGTCTGGCTGGACCTGGAGCCCAGATTGCTGCGGGCGCTGCAAGGCGGTGCGCTCTGTGCGTTAGGCACCGCGTTGGGCGCGGTGCCGGTATTGGTCATTCGTAAAATGCCGGTTGCAGTGAGCGATACCTTGCTTGGCTTTGGTGCCGGGGTGATGCTGGCTGCCACCGCTTTCTCGCTGATTGTGCCGGGAATCGCGGCTGCTCAGAGTCTGGGGTTGTCGCCCTGGTCATCCAGTGGCCTGATCAGTGTGGGCATCCTGCTGGGTGCATTCTGCCTGTTTATGGTGGATCGCAAAGTGTCGGGGGTTGGGCCGCAAGTCTTTGCCAGCCGTCCCGCAGAGCCGGTCATTGCACCGCGCATCTGGTTGTTTGTGATCGCGATTGTGGCGCACAACATTCCTGAAGGGATGGCGGTCGGGGTGTCGGCAGGGGGCGGAATGCCTGATGCCGATAGCCTGGCGATGGGGATTGCGCTGCAGGATGTGCCGGAAGGGCTGGTAATTGCCTTGGTGTTGGCTGGGGCAGGGATGTCGCGAATCAAGGCCTTCCTGATTGGTGCCGCCTCAGGTTTGGTCGAGCCAGTGTTTGCGGTGCTTTGCGCGTGGCTGGTCAATCTGGCCGAAGTGTTGTTGCCATTGGGGTTGGCATTGGCTGCAGGGGCGATGCTACTGGTGGTCACACAAGAGGTTATCCCGGAGTCTCGACGCAATGGTCACGAGAAACTGGCGAGTCTGGGATTGTGTGTAGGTTTCTGTTTGATGATGGTAATGGATACGGCGCTTGGTTGAGCCGATCGCTGTAGCCGCTACTCACCTTCATCGAAGAAGTTGTTGATCAGCGCGACCAACGCATCCAAAGCTTCCTGTTCTTTCTCGCCTTCGGTTTTCAGGTGGATGGTGGTTCCTTTGCCAGCGGCGAGCATCATCATTGCCATGATGCTCTTGCCGTCTACCATTGACTCGGGTGTACGACCTGCCCGGATCTGGCATGGAAACTGACCTGCGATACCGACGAACTTTGCAGATGCCCGGGCGTGCAAGCCCAGTTTGTTGATGATTTGTATTTCCAGTGCAGGCATCGCAGGGTAGATCCTTCAAGTAAGGTCGCGGTGGCGAACCTGGACGTTCTTCAGAGTTTCTTGCAGGCACTTGCCCAGTCGTTCGGTCAGGTACACGGAGCGGTGATGTCCGCCCGTACAACCAATACCAATCGTTACATAGGCACGATTGCTCGCGGCAAAGCGTGGTAGCCACTTCAGCAGGTAGCTGGAGATGTCCTGGAACATTTCCTCGACATCAGGTTGTGCTGCCAGATAATCGGCAACCGGCTGATCCAGCCCGGATTGCTCGCGCAGTTCGGGTTTCCAGTACGGGTTGGGCAGGCAACGTACGTCAAAGACCAGGTCGGCATCCACTGGCATCCCGCGCTTGAAACCAAACGACTCAACCAAAAAGGCGGTGCCGGCTTCAGGTTTGTTCAGCAGGCGCAACTTGATGGTGTCACGCAACTGATACAGGTTCAGATTGGTGGTGTTGATGGTCAGGTCAGCGAGGTCGGCAATCGGTCCAAGCAGCTGGGTTTCATCGCGAATAGCTTCGGCAAGCGAACGGCTTGCGCTACTGAGCGGGTGACGCCTGCGGGTTTCCGAGAAGCGCTTGAGCAGGGTTTCTTCGTCGGCATCCAGGTAGAGCACGTCGCACTGGATGTGTCGGTTGCGAACCTCTTCAAGCAACTGGGGAAAGCGTGACAAATGGCTTGGCAGGTTTCGCGCGTCAATCGACACGGCCACCAGGGGTTGCGCCAATTCGGTGTGAATCAGCGCACGTTCGGCCAGTTCCGGCAGCAAGCCTGCCGGAAGGTTGTCGATGCAATAGAAACCGTTGTCTTCAAGGACGGCGAGGGCAGTGCTTTTACCGGAGCCGGAGCGTCCGCTGACAATGACTAAGCGCATGATTAATGACCGTTCTGTACGTCCAGAACAACCTGATACAACGCTTCGTTGCTGGGTGCGTTACGCAGTCTATCGCGCACGTCTTTACGATCGAGCATGCTGGCAATCTGCCGGAGCAGTTCCAGGTGTGCATCGGTTGCCGCTTCTGGTACCAGCAAAACGAAAAGCAGGTCGACCGGCGCGCCATCGATGGCGTCGAAATCTATAGGGGCGTCGAGGTGAAGCAAGGCGCTGACAGGCGACTCACAGCCCTTGAGGCGGCAATGGGGTATGGCGATGCCGTTACCAAAACCGGTGGAACCCAGTTTTTCACGGGCAATAAGGCTCTCAAAAACATCCTGCATTTCGAGACCAGGCACTTCGCGGCTGATCAGGTTGGCAATGTGTTCGAGTGCGCGCTTTTTGCTGCCGCCCGGCGCGTTCACCAAGGAACGGCCGGGGGTCAGGATACTTTCAAGTCGGATCATGGGTAGGGAGTATTAACGACCGGTCGCGCCCTGGAGCAGGCTTTGGGTCTTTTCCTTATGCTTTTTCAGTTGGCGATCAAGCTTGTCAGTGAGCAGATCAATGGCGGCATACATGTCGTCATGCTCGGCGTTGGCAACGACTTCTCCTCCATGGATGTGCAAGGTGGCTTCGATTTTCTGTTTCAGTTTTTCGACCGCCATCGTTACCTGTACGTTGGTAATCTTGTCGAAATGACGCTCAAGCCGGTCGAGTTTTTCGCCGATGTAAGCGCGTAGCGGTTCGGTGACTTCCAGTTGGTGTCCACTGATGTTGACTTGCATACAGTTTCTCCTTTGATGCCATTGCATAAAGCGGCAGGCCGAGCAGCCTGCCACTGAAACGCCGGGGTCCGTGGCTTACATCAAACGCTTGCGTTCGCTCGAAGGCGCTATCCCGAGGGATTCGCGGTACTTGGCGACGGTGCGACGGGCTACCTGAATACCTTGTGCCTCCAGTAAACCAGCGATCTTGCTGTCACTCAACGGCTTTTTCTGATTTTCAGCTGCAACCAGTTTTTTGATGATGGCACGGATCGCAGTGGAGGAGCATTCGCCGCCTTCAGAGGTGCTGACGTGGCTGGAGAAAAAGTACTTCAGCTCATAGATACCGCGCGGGGTATGCATGAATTTCTGCGTGGTAACCCGCGAAATGGTTGACTCGTGCATGCCCACGGCTTCTGCGATGTCGTGCAGTACCAGTGGCTTCATGGCCTCGTCGCCATATTCCAGAAATCCGCGCTGATGCTCGACGATCTGGGTCGCCACTTTCATCAGGGTTTCGTTGCGGCTCTGCAGGCTTTTGATAAACCAGCGTGCTTCTTGCAGCTGGTTGCGCATAAAGGTGTTGTCGGCGCTGGTGTCGGCGCGACGCACGAAACCTGCGTATTGCGGGTTTACCCGCAGACGTGGCACGGACTCCTGGTTGAGCTCCACCAGCCAGCGTTCGTTGTCCTTGCGAACGATCACGTCAGGCACGACATATTCGGCTTCGCTGGACTCGATTTGCGAGCCCGGGCGCGGATTGAGGCTTTGCACCAGCTCGATGACCTGGCGCAGTTCGTCCTCTTTGAGCTTCATGCGGCGCATGAGCTGGCTGTAGTCGCGCGCGCCCAGCAGGTCGATGTAATCCGTGACCAGGCGTTTGGCTTCGTTCAGCCAAGGTGTCTTGGCCGGGAGCTGGCGCAATTGCAGGAGCAGGCACTCGCCCAGGTTGCGCGCACCAATGCCGGAAGGTTCGAATTGCTGGATGCGGTGCAGGACGGCTTCGATTTCATCGAGCTCGATATCCAGTTCCGGATCGAACGCTTCGAGAATTTCCTCGAGGGTTTCGTCCAGGTAGCCCTGGTTATTGATGCAGTCGATGAGGGTCACACCGATCAGTCGGTCGGTGTCGGACATCGGCGCAAGGTTCAACTGCCACAGCAGGTGGCTTTGCAGGCTCTCGCCGGCAGAGGTGCGGGTGGTGAAGTCCCACTCGTCATCATCGTTGCTTGGCAGGCTGCTGGCGCTGGTCTGGTAGACGTCTTCCCAGGCAGTGTCCACAGGCAGCTCATTGGGGATGCGGTCGCCCCAGTCGCCGTCTTCCAGGTTGTCTACCGTCTGAGCGGGCTCCTGGTAGGTGGGCTCCTGAACGTCGGAATTGGGTTTTTGCTCGATGTTGTCGGCCAAGGGGTCTGCATTGTCGAAGTCGTCGCCTTCTTCCTGGCGTTCGAGCATCGGATTGGACTCCAGGGCTTCCTGGATTTCCTGTTGCAGGTCGAGGGTCGACAATTGGAGCAGGCGGATGGCCTGTTGCAGCTGAGGTGTCATCGTCAGCTGCTGGCCCATTCTCAGGACTAGCGATGGTTTCATGGCAGGGGCTTAACACCTTATTCGCCGGCGCACATGGCGCCATCCACTACAGGGCGCGCGAGCGCCAAACTTAAGCAAATTATATGCCTGAAACCGGTGCGTTTGCCTAGGGGGCGTTCTCAATTAGTTTCCACGCAGGGGGAGTAAACCAATTGAGAGCGCCCGGGCAATAAAAATCATGGGGACTTTTTGCTGCCTCTGGTGCTCTGACAACACGCGACATGCCTGGATTTACAGGCGGAACTCATGGCCCAGGTAAACTTCTCTCACCAACTTGTTGGCCAGAATCGTTTCTGCATCACCTTCGGCGATCAGTTGGCCGTCGTTAACGATATAAGCGGTTTCGCAGATGTCGAGGGTTTCGCGAACGTTGTGATCGGTGATCAGCACGCCAATGCCTTTGGCCTTGAGGTGGTGAATGATTTGCTTGATGTCGCCCACCGAAATCGGGTCAACCCCGGCAAAAGGTTCGTCGAGCAGGATGAACTTTGGCGCAGTGGCCAGGGCGCGGGCAATTTCTACCCGGCGACGTTCACCACCCGACAGGCTCATGCCCAGGTTGTCGCGGATGTGGTTGATGTGGAACTCCTGCAGCAGGCTTTCCAGCTCTTTGCGCCGACTGGCCTTGTCGAGTTCCTTGCGTGTTTCGAGGATGGCCATGATGTTATCCGCGACAGACAGCTTGCGGAAAATCGAGGCTTCCTGCGGCAAGTAGCCAATACCGGCGCGTGCGCGGCCGTGCATGGGCTCATGGCTGACGTCCAGGTCGTCGATCAGGACGCGACCCTGGTCGGCATGCACCAGGCCGACAATCATGTAGAAGCACGTGGTCTTGCCCGCGCCGTTAGGGCCGAGCAAACCCACGATTTGCCCGCTGTCGATCGACAGGCTGACATCACGTACTACCTGACGGCCCTTGTAGCTTTTGGCCAGATGCTGGGCTTTCAGAGTTGCCATTACTGGGCCTTCTGCGGGTCGGTTTTCTTCTTGGGCTGGATCACCATGTCGATGCGTGGGCGAGGTGCTGTGACCTGGCTACCATTGGCGCGACCGGCGCTGGCGATTTGTTTCACCGTGTCGTAGACGATTTTCTCGCCTTCGGTGGTGTTGCCGTCGTTGATGACCTTGGCCTTGTCGATCAGCACGATGCGATTTTGCGGCGCATGGTACTGAATGGTGACGGCGTAAGCCTGAACCGGCTTGGGGTCTGTGGCTTTTTGCAGCTGCTCGAAGTAAGCCAGGTTGCCCACAGAAGTCACCACGTCGATTTCTCCCGCAGCGTTACGGGTGATGGTGACGGTATTGCCGGTAATTTTCATCGAGCCCTGGGTGATGATTACATCGCCCTTGTAGGTGGCGATGCCTTGCTTGTCATCCAGTTGTGCTTCGTTGGCCTGAATGCGGATAGGTTGCTCGTTGTCGTTCGGCAGAGCCCAGGCGCTCACGCTTCCCAGTGCTGCGCTCAAACTGAGCAATAAAGGGAGGGTTTTAACGAGACTCATACTGTCCTCTTACGTTGGACAGCAGGTCCATCCTGCCGTCTTTCAAATATGCTTTCATTCCCTTGCCAGTAGTCACGCCGCCAGCGCCGTCGATTCTAACGTCTCGCTCGGTCTGCGCATATTGCTTCTGCGGGAATACAGTCATGCGGGTACTGGTAATAATCGTGGTGCGTTTTTTCTCGTCGGTACGGGCTATGCGCACCGAGTCGATCAGCTCGACTTCAGTACCGTCCGGATTGACTTCACCGCGCTCGCTCTTCACGTCCCACGGGTAGGCCGTGCCGCGATACAGCTGCATTTTCGGGTTGGTCAATTGAGTGACTTCGGAAGCTTTCAAATGTTCAAGCTTCTCGGAGGTCATCTCGTACTGCAACTTGCCGTCGGGCAGAAACTGAAGGCTGCGTGCGTTGGTGGCGTAATAGTCGATAGTGTGTTCATCCACGGCCACGGTAGGGGCGTCGAGAAAGCGTTCCGGCCTGATGTTCCAGTAGCCAACTGCTGCAAACAGCGAAGCAATGACCGCGAACAGCAGTATTTGGCGAATCTTTTTGCTCAGCATAGAAAGCTCTATAGGTAGGCGGCGTGGGCTGCGTCCAGGCTGCCCTGGGCGCTCAGAATCAGCTCGCAGAATTCGCGGGCGGCACCTTCGCCACCACGTGCCTGGGTAACGCCGTGGGCGTGCTCGCGAACAAAACTTGCAGCATTGGCCACTGCCATGCCGAGGCCGACACGACGGATAACCGGCAAGTCTGGCAAATCGTCGCCCAAATAGGCGACCTGTTCATAGCTTAGGTTGAGTTGGCCAAGAAGCTCGTCCAGCACGACCAATTTATCCTCCCGGCCCTGATAGAGGTGCGGGATGCCCAGATTTTGCGCGCGGCGCTCGACGACCGGGGTTTTGCGGCCGCTGATGATTGCGGTTTGAACACCGGCCGCCATCAGCATCTTGATGCCTTGGCCGTCGAGGGTATTGAAGGTTTTGAATTCGCTGCCGTCTTCGAGGAAGTACAGGCGACCGTCGGTCAAGACACCGTCAACGTCAAAAATGGCAAGCTTGATGCCTTTGCCGCGTTTGAGAAGTTCCTGGGTCATTACATTACTCCTGCGCGTAGCAGATCGTGCATGTTCAAGGCGCCAACCGGGCGATCTTGCTTGTCGACAACCACCAGTGCGCTGATTTTGTGATCTTCCATGATCTTCAGGGCTTCGGCCGCCAGCATGTCGGCCCGGGCGGTTTTGCCGTGCGGGGTCATGACGGCATCAATGGTTGCGTTGCGGATATCGATTTCGCGGTCCAGGGTGCGGCGCAAGTCACCGTCAGTGAAGATCCCGGCCAGCCGGCCGTCTTCTTCGATGACGACAGTCATGCCCAGCCCCTTGTGGGTCATTTCCATCAGTGCTTCTTTGAGCAGGGTGCCGCGCATGACTTGCGGCAACTCATCGCCAGAGTGCATGACGTTTTCGACCTTGAGCAGCAAACGCCGGCCCAGTGCTCCACCCGGATGGGAGAAGGCAAAGTCTTCGGCCGTGAAGCCACGGGCTTCGAGCAGTGCTATGGCCAGTGCATCGCCCAGCACCAGGGTTGCCGTGGTGGAGGAGGTCGGTGCCAGGTTTAGCGGGCAGGCCTCCTGGGCCACGCTTGCATCTAGGCTGACATCGGCAGCCTTGGCCAGGGGTGATTGCGGATTACCGGTCATGCTGATCAATTTGATACCCAGGCGCTTGATCAGCGGCAACAGGGTGACGATTTCGGCGGTTGAGCCAGAATTGGACAGCGCGAGAATGATGTCATCCCGGGTGATCATGCCCATGTCACCGTGGCTGGCTTCTGCCGGATGAACAAAAAAAGCCGTGGTGCCGGTGCTGGCCAGGGTGGCGGCAATTTTGTTGCCTATGTGCCCTGACTTGCCCATGCCGACCACGACTACCCGGCCTTTACTTGCCAAAATCATCTCGCAAGCGCGTACGAAATCTGCGTCGATATGAGTCAGCAAGCCCTCTACGGCTTCCAGTTCGAGGCGGATGGTGCGTTGGGCGGATTGAATCAGGTCGCTGGATTGGCTCATGGTTGAAGTCGGGTAGCCTGAGAAAAGGCAACGATTATAGCGGTTATGTGACGTTCCCTCACGCTTGATCGCAGTGCTTTGTTGCCTGCGTAGGTAAAGTCTTAGTGTGTTTACAGAAAAACCCGCTTTATTTCACTGTATTGAGGCTGAACCGGCACTCCTTCGGTCTTGGGCGGTCACTATGAGCAGTGGTATAGTTCGCCGCCAGTTCGGCCCGCCAGGGAACGCGTGCTTCTTGATAAGAGGTTTGGTGTCCGGGTGAGAGGCAGAGGCTGCATCGCAAGGAGTTTAGATGAGCGCCGATAACGCCTACGCGGTCGAGCTGAAGGGAGTGTCCTTCAAGCGCGGCACGCGCAGCATCTTCAATAATGTCGATATTCGAATTCCCCGTGGCAAGGTCACGGGAATCATGGGCCCGTCGGGCTGCGGCAAAACCACACTATTGCGCCTGATGGGCATGCAACTGCGTCCCAGCAGCGGCGAAGTGTGGGTCAACAATCAAAACCTGCCGACCCTGTCGCGCAGTGATTTGTTTGATGCCCGCAAGCACATGGGGGTGTTGTTCCAGAGTGGTGCATTGTTCACCGATCTGGATGTGTTCGAGAACGTTGCCTTCCCGCTGCGGGTGCATACCCAGCTGCCTGAAGAAATGATTCGTGACATCGTGCTGCTGAAATTGCAGGCGGTGGGCTTGCGCGGGGCTATCGATTTGATGCCCGACGAGTTGTCCGGCGGCATGAAGCGTCGGGTGGCCCTGGCGCGGGCGATTGCCCTGGATCCGCAAATCCTGATGTATGACGAACCCTTCGTGGGCCAGGATCCCATCGCAATGGGAGTGCTGGTGCGGCTGATTCGCCTGCTTAACGATGCGCTGGGCATCACCAGTATTGTGGTGTCTCACGACCTGGCTGAAACCGCGAGCATCGCTGACTATCTCTATGTAGTCGGTGACGGTCAGGTGCTGGGGCAGGGTACGCCTGAAGAGTTGATGAACGCCGATAACCCGCGCATTCGCCAGTTCATGACCGGCGATCCGGATGGCCCGGTTCCGTTTCACTTTCCGGCGTCGGACTACCGAACCGATCTACTGGGGAAGCGCTGATGCGCAGACATTCATTAATGGACCGTATCGGTTTGTTTGGCCGAGCCGGGATCGACATCGTCGCGGTGCTGGGGCGTTCGACGATTTTCCTGTTTCATGCACTGCTGGGGCGAGGTGGTATCGGCGGCGGTTTCGGGCTGCTGATCAAGCAGCTGCACTCCGTTGGCGTCATGTCGCTGGTCATTATCGTGGTGTCCGGCATATTCATCGGCATGGTGCTGGCGCTGCAAGGCTTTAGCATTCTGTCCAGCTATGGTTCCGAGCAGGCGGTTGGGCAGATGGTGGCCCTCACCCTGTTGCGCGAATTGGGGCCGGTGGTGACTGCCTTGCTGTTCGCCGGTCGCGCGGGTTCTGCCTTGACCGCTGAAATCGGCAACATGAAATCGACCGAGCAGCTGTCCAGCCTGGAAATGATTGGGGTCGACCCACTCAAATACATTATCGCGCCGCGGTTATGGGCCGGTTTTATTTCCCTGCCTGTGCTGGCGATGATTTTCAGTGTGGTCGGCATCTGGGGCGGTTCGTGGGTTGCAGTGGACTGGTTGGGTGTCTATGACGGTTCCTACTGGGCCAATATGCAAAATAGCGTGACCTTCAGTGGTGACGTACTTAACGGGATCATCAAAAGCATCGTCTTTGCTTTCGTGGTGACCTGGATTGCCGTGTTTCAAGGTTATGACTGTGAGCCCACATCAGAGGGGATCAGCCGTGCCACTACCAAGACCGTGGTGTATGCCTCTCTGGCAGTCCTCGGGCTGGACTTCATTTTGACTGCCTTGATGTTTGGAGATTTCTGATGCAAAACCGCACCATGGAAATCGGTGTCGGCCTGTTCCTGCTGGCTGGCATCCTGGCTTTGCTTCTGCTTGCCCTGCGGGTCAGCGGACTGTCCCCGACCGCCAGCACTGACACCTACAAGCTGTACGCCAATTTTGACAACATTGCCGGCCTCACCGTGCGCGCCAAAGTCACCATGGCGGGCGTGACCATCGGCAAGGTTACGGCGATTGACCTGGACCGTGACAACTACATGGCCCGTGTCACCCTGCAGCTCGAAAAAGCTGTGGATAATCTGCCGACCGATTCGACTGCGTCTATTCTCACAGCGGGTCTGCTGGGCGAGAAATACATCGGTCTGAGCGTGGGTGGTGAAGACACTGTGCTCAAGGACGGTGGCACCATTCACGACACTCAGTCGTCGCTGGTCCTTGAAGACCTGATCGGTAAATTCCTGCTCAATACCGTTAGCAAAGACGCCAAATAAGGAGCTTTAAGATGATTTCTCTCTTGCGCCGTGGCCTGTTGGTAATTATGGCTGCAGCCCTCCCTCTGGTGGCAAATGCTGCGCCGGGGCAGTCTGCTCACGACATCGTTTCAGACACAACCACCCGGTTGCTGGCTGACCTGGCTGCCAATAAAGAGCAGTACAAGCAAAACCCGAGCAAGTTCTACGATGCCCTGAACGGTATTGTCGGGCCGGTGGTGGATGCCGACGGTATTTCGAAAAGCATCATGACCGTGAAGTACTCCCGTAGTGCGAGTCCTGAGCAAATGCAGCGCTTTCAAGAGAACTTCAAGCGCAGCCTGATGCAGTTCTATGGCAATGCCTTGCTTGAGTTCAAAAACCAGGGCATCACCGTTGCCCCGGCCAAGGATGAAAGCGGCGATCGCACCAGCGTCGACATGACCGTCAAGGGTGATAACGGGGCGATTTACCCGCTGTCCTATACCCTCAACAAGGTTAACGGCGAGTGGAAAGTGCGTAACGTGATCATTAATGGCATCAATATCGGCAAGCTGTTCCGTGATCAGTTCGCCGACGCCATGCAGCGCAACGGCAACAACCTGGATAAAACCATCGATAACTGGGCTGGCGAAGTAGCCAAGGCCAAGGAAACGACCGATGCAGCTTCGCCCAAGGCTGCAGGCCAATGAGTGAAGCGGCTGTAACCCTGGCCGGCGAGAGCGAGTTGCGCCTCAGTGGCGTACTCGATTATCAGACCGGCCCCCGCTTGCGCACTGAAGGTCAGGCACTGATCAAAAAAGCTCTGGCCAAGGCGTTGGTCGTTGACTGCTCGGGTGTCACCAAATCCAGCAGCGTCGGTTTGTCGCTGTTGCTGTGTTACATCCGTGATGCGCAAGCCCTGAACAAGCCATTGAGCATTCGTGACATGCCCGAAGACATGCGCGAAATCGCCCAGGTCTCGGGCTTGACCGAATTGCTGGCACATCATTAATAGCCACGTATAGAAAAGTCCCCCCGTCAGAGTCCTGTTATACGGGGTTCGCAGGCGCGGGGCTTTTTTGTATGATGGCCGACCCGCGCGCGTTAGGCGCCGATTGAGGTTGAGCATGCAGGCCGTAGAAGTGAAGAGCTTTCTTGAGGGAAAGCTGCCTGGAACCCAGGTAGAAGTTGAGGGCGAAGGCTGCAACTTTCAGCTGAACGTGATTAGTGACGAACTGGTGGCCTTGAGCCCGGTCAAACGTCAACAAAGCATCTATGCCCATTTGAACCCGTGGATCGCTGATGGCAGCATCCATGCGGTCACTATGAAATTCTTCAGCAGCGCGGCCTGGGCCGAGCGCACCTGAGCCCCCTGAGCCCATTGGCGTCGAGATTGTTATGGATAAATTGATTATTACCGGCGGCGTTCGTCTAGATGGCGAAATCCGCATTTCCGGGGCGAAGAACTCCGCCCTGCCGATTCTGGCAGCGACCTTGCTGTGCAATGGCCCGGTCACTGTAGCCAACCTGCCGCACTTGCATGACATCACCACCATGATCGAGCTGTTCGGTCGTATGGGCATTGAGCCGGTGATCGATGAAAAGCTGAGCGTCGAAATCAACCCGAACACCATCAAAACCCTGGTTGCTCCGTACGAACTGGTTAAAACCATGCGTGCCTCGATCCTGGTTCTGGGTCCGATGGTTGCGCGTTTCGGTTATGCCGAAGTGGCCTTGCCAGGTGGTTGCGCCATTGGTTCGCGTCCGGTTGACCTGCACATCCGCGGCCTTGAAGCCATGGGCGCAGTGATTGACGTGGAAGGTGGCTACATCAAGGCCAAGGCCCCGGAAGGCGGCTTGCGCGGTGCCAACTTCTTCTTCGATACCGTCAGCGTGACCGGTACTGAAAACATCATGATGGCCGCCGCTCTGGCCAATGGCCGCAGCGTTTTGCAGAACTCTGCACGCGAGCCTGAAGTCGTCGACCTGGCCAACTTCCTGAACGCCATGGGCGCCAAGGTCAGCGGTGCAGGCACGGACACCATCACCATTGATGGCGTCAAAGAGTTGCACACCGCGACCTACCGCGTGATGCCGGACCGTATCGAGACCGGTACCTACCTGGTAGCCGCTGCCGTGACTGGCGGCCGTGTGAAGGTCAAGGACACCGATCCGACCATCCTCGAAGCCGTTCTTGAAAAACTCAAGGAAGCGGGCGCCGAAGTCACTACCGGTGAAGACTGGATCGAGCTGAACATGCACGGCAAGCGTCCTAAAGCGGTGAACGTGCGTACGGCTCCGTACCCGGCGTTCCCGACTGACATGCAGGCGCAGTTCATCTCCCTGAACGCCATTGCCGAAGGCACGGGCGCAGTGATCGAGACCATCTTCGAAAACCGCTTCATGCACGTGTACGAACTGCACCGCATGGGCGCCAAGATCCAGGTCGAAGGCAACACTGCCATCGTCACCGGTACTGAAACCCTCAAGGGTGCGCCAGTCATGGCTACCGACCTGCGTGCTTCGGCCAGCCTGGTTATTTCGGCTCTGGTCGCTGAAGGCGATACCCTGATCGACCGCATCTACCACATAGACCGTGGTTACGAGTGCATCGAAGAAAAACTGCAAATGCTGGGCGCCAAAATTCGCCGCGTTCCGGGCTAGTTTTTTGTTGTTTGGCATCATGGGCACAGGGATAGTGTCCAGCCGCCAGGTGACGTAACGGCTTGCAAGCGTTACCTTACCTGGCCTCGAATCGTTCAAGTCGAGCCTGATATCAGGCTCGATGCTTGTCCGGCGCCGATTGCGCCCGGGCAAAAAGTACCCTGATAAGGACTTACGTTTCCCATGTTGACCATTGCACTGTCCAAGGGCCGTATCCTTGACGACACCCTGCCGCTTCTCGCTGAAGCGGGCATTGTGCCGACCGAGAATCCGGACAAAAGCCGCAAGCTGATCATTCCGACTACCCAACCCGATGTACGTCTGCTGATCGTACGCGCCACCGACGTGCCGACGTACGTTGAACATGGCGCGGCAGACCTCGGTGTCGCGGGTAAAGACGTGCTGATGGAGTACGGCGGCCAGGGCCTTTACGAGCCGCTGGACCTTCAGATTGCCCAGTGCAAGCTGATGACTGCCGGTGCCATTGGTGTTCCCGAGCCTAAAGGCCGCCTGCGTGTTGCCACCAAGTTCGTGAATGTCGCCAAGCGCTACTACGCCGAGCAAGGCCGTCAGGTCGACATCATCAAGCTGTACGGCTCGATGGAGCTGGCGCCGCTGATTGGCCTGGCCGACAAGATCATCGACGTGGTCGACACCGGCAACACCTTGCGCGCCAATGGCCTGGAACCTCAGGAATTCATTGCCGCCATCAGCTCCCGTCTGGTGGTTAACAAGGCTTCGATGAAAATGCAGCACGCCCGTATTCAAGCCCTGATCGATACCCTGCGCAAGGCAGTGGAATCGCGACACCGCGGCTGACTCACCTGCGCGACCTTGAGTCGCGCCCATCTATCCGTGTAATAGCCAGAAATTTCAGCGACCTGCGCGGATGGCTTGGTAGTCTTGCTGCCTTCACTGTGTAACATCATTCATTCTAAGCATTCGCCCAATACCGAGGCCCTCGCTATGACCGCTCCCACTGCAATTCGCCGACTCAACGCTGCTGACCCGGATTTCGCGCAGCATCTGGATCATCTGCTGAGCTGGGAAAGTGTGTCTGACGACTCGGTCAACCAGCGTGTGCTCGACATCATCAAAGCCGTGCGTGAGCGTGGCGATGCTGCACTGGTTGAGTTCACCCAGCGCTTTGACGGGCTGAGCGTCAACTCGATGGCCGACTTGATCCTGCCCCGCGAGCGCCTGGAGCTGGCCCTGACCCGTATCACCGCGCCGCAACGTGAAGCGCTGGAAAAAGCCGCACAGCGTGTGCGCAGCTATCACGAAAAACAGAAGCAGGACTCCTGGAGCTACACCGAAGCCGACGGCACGGTGCTGGGCCAGAAAGTCACGCCACTGGACCGTGCAGGCTTGTATGTACCGGGCGGCAAAGCCTCTTACCCGTCATCGGTGTTGATGAACGCCATTCCGGCCAAGGTCGCAGGCGTTACCGAAGTGGTCATGGTGGTGCCGACCCCTCGTGGTGAAATCAATGAGCTGGTGCTGGCTGCCGCCTGCATTGCGGGCGTTGACCGAGTGTTCACCATCGGCGGTGCACAGGCCGTTGCGGCACTGGCCTACGGCACAGAAAGCGTTCCGAAAGTCGACAAAGTGGTCGGCCCGGGCAACATCTATGTCGCCACCGCCAAGCGCCACGTGTTCGGTCAGGT
This sequence comes from Pseudomonas sp. MF06569, assembly GCF_059862735.1. Taxonomy (NCBI): domain Bacteria; kingdom Pseudomonadati; phylum Pseudomonadota; class Gammaproteobacteria; order Pseudomonadales; family Pseudomonadaceae; genus Pseudomonas; species Pseudomonas sp. MF06569. The sequence continues at coordinate 21,870 of NZ_JCBCUZ010000010.1, forward strand.
GGGCATCGACATGATCGCCGGCCCTTCGGAAATTCTGGTGGTGTGCGATGGCCTGACCGATCCGGACTGGATTGCCATGGACCTGTTTTCCCAGGCCGAGCACGATGAAGACGCACAGGCGATTCTGGTCAGCCCCGACGCCGAGTTCCTCGACAAGGTCGCGGCGAGCATTGCCAAGTTGTTGCCGACCATGGAGCGGGCCGACATCATCGAAACGTCGATCAATGGCCGTGGCGCACTGATTCTGGTGAATGACATGCAGCAAGCCATCGACGTTGCCAATCGCATTGCTCCGGAGCACCTGGAGTTGTCGGTGGCTGACCCGCAAGCCTGGCTGCCGCAGATCCGTCACGCTGGCGCGATCTTCATGGGCCGACACACGTCTGAAGCCCTGGGTGATTACTGCGCGGGCCCCAACCACGTATTGCCAACTTCCGGCACGGCACGTTTTTCGTCGCCGCTGGGGGTGTATGACTTCCAGAAGCGCTCCTCGATCATCTTCTGCTCCGAGCAGGGTGCTTCCGACCTGGGCAAGACCGCATCGATTCTCGCCCGTGGTGAGTCGCTGACCGGTCACGCCCGCAGTGCCGAATACCGCATCATCGCCGACGACAAGGGGCAATAAACATGAGCAAATTCTGGAGTCCATTCGTCAAGGATCTGGTGCCTTACGTGCCGGGTGAGCAGCCGAAGCTGACCAAGCTGGTCAAGCTCAACACCAACGAAAACCCTTATGGGCCTTCGCCCAAGGCCCTGGCGGCGATGCAGGCCGAGATCAACGACAACCTGCGTTTGTACCCTGACCCGAACAGCGACCTGCTCAAGCAGGCGGTGGCCGAGTACTACGGTGTACAGACTGCCCAGGTGTTTCTGGGCAACGGTTCGGACGAAGTCCTGGCCCATGTATTCAATGGCCTGTTCCAGCACGACAAGCCGCTGCTGTTCCCGGATATCAGCTACAGCTTCTATCCGGTTTACTGCGGTTTGTACGGCATCGAATTTGACGCCGTGCCTCTGGATGAGCAGTTCCAGATCCAGCCTGCGGACTATGCCAGGCCTAATGGCGGGATCATCTTCCCGAACCCGAATGCCCCGACCGGCTGTCTTTTGGCGCTGGAGGCCATCGAGCAGATCCTCAAGGCCAGCTCTGATTCAGTGGTTGTCGTGGATGAAGCGTACATCGACTTTGGTGGCGAGACGGCCATCAGCCTGGTGGATCGCTACCCGAACCTGCTGGTGACTCAGACCCTGTCCAAATCGCGCTCCCTGGCCGGCTTGCGGGTCGGGTTGGCAGTGGGCCACCCGGATCTGATCGAAGCGCTGGAACGGATCAAGAACAGTTTCAACTCCTACCCGCTGGACCGTATCGCCATTGCGGGCGCTGCGGCTGCGTTTGCCGACCGTGAATACTTCGAGCACACCTGCAAGCAGGTAATCGACAGTCGCGAACACGTGGTAGGGCAGTTGCAGGCACTGGGTTTTGAAGTGCTGCCGTCGGCGGCGAACTTTATCTTTGCCCGTCATCCGGAACACGATGCGGCGGCGCTGGCGGCCAAGTTGCGGGGGCAGGGCGTGATCGTGCGCCACTTCAAGCAATTGCGCATTGCCCAGTTCTTGCGCATCAGCATCGGTACGCCGGAGCAGAATGCGGCGTTGATTGAAGGGTTGTCGGATATCGAATAGAGGTTGACCGCGGCTCTTGTGGGAGCGGGCTTGCTCGCGATGCAGGCGCCGCGGTAGTTCAGGCAAACCGCGGCGATACCATCGCGAGCAAGCCCGCTCCCACATCAGGTGGTGAGGGCGCGTTACTTATTCTTCCTGCTGCGGCGGCTGTTCCTGTGGCGGTCGCAGGCCCACCTCGGCGGTGAGCTTAAGCTCTTTGCCGTTACGCATGACCTGGATCGTGATCTTGTCCGAAGGCTTGATCCGCGCCACCTGATTCATTGAGCGGCGCCCATCGCTGGCAGGCTCGCCATCGATGCTCAGAATCACGTCTCCCAGTTCAAGACCGGCTTTTTGCGCCGGACCCCCACGGAAAATGCCCGCGACAACAATTCCAGGACGTCCACTGAGACCAAACGACTCGGCCAGTTCCTGGGTCAAGGGTTGAACCTCAATCCCCAGCCAGCCGCGAATGACCTGGCCGTGCTCGATAATCGACTTCATGACCTCCATCGCCAGATTGATCGGGATCGCGAAGCCGATGCCTTGCGAACCGCCTGACTTGGAAAAAATCGCGGTGTTAATGCCGGTCAGGTTGCCGTTGGCATCTACCAGTGCGCCGCCCGAGTTGCCCGGGTTGATCGCGGCATCGGTCTGGATAAAGTCTTCGTAGTTGTTCAGGCCCAACTGGTTGCGGCCTGTGGCACTGATGATGCCCATTGTGGTGGTTTGACCCACGCCGAACGGGTTGCCAATCGCCAGGGCGATATCACCGATACGCAAGGTGTCCGAGCGGCCGATGGTGATTGCCGGCAGATTCTTGAGGTCGATCTTCAGCACCGCGAGATCAGTTTCCGGGTCGCTGCCAATGACCCTGGCGTGTGTTTCACGACCGTCCTTCAGCGCCACCACAATCTGGTCGGCCCCTGCGACCACGTGGTTATTGGTCAGCAAATAGCCTTCGGGACTCATCAGAACCGCCGAACCCAGGCTGGACTCCATACGTTTTTGCTTGGGCTCGTTGTTGCCGAAAAAATGCCGGAACTGCGGGTCCTCGAACAAGGGCCTGGCGTTTTTGTTCACCACTTTGGTGGTGTACAGGTTGGCTACGGCAGGCGCGGCACGCACTACCGCGTCGGCATAGGTCACCGGTCCTTGCTGCATGTAACTGGTTTGCGGGGCTTGTTGCAGATTGACGTCCAGGCTCGGCAGTCCAACCCATTGCGGGTAACGCTGAATAATCAGCAAAGCGATAAGCACGCCAGCCAGCAATGGCCAGCCAAAAAAACGCAAAGCCTTAAACATTGAACTCAGTCCTGAAGGTTGCAGAGCCATTCTGACGGCCCATAATGGCGCCATTATACGAGGGCCGCCCGGCTCTGAACGCTATATTTAGGAGTCTTTTATGGCTGTCGCCCTGAGCACGCTGGTAGAAGAAGCAAATCGTTACCTCAATTGCGCCACCATCAATGATTACTGCCCCAATGGCCTGCAGGTCGAAGGTCGCCCCCAGGTGATGCGCATCGTCAGTGGCGTGACCGCCAGCCAGGCACTGCTGGATGCTGCAGTCGAGGCCCAGGCCGATCTGGTGCTGGTGCATCATGGTTACTTCTGGAAGGGTGAAGATCCCTGCGTGACCGGGATGAAGCAACGTCGCCTCAAGACGCTGCTCAAGCACGACATCAGCCTGCTGGCCTATCACTTGCCACTGGACCTGCATCCCGAGGTGGGCAACAACGTGCAATTGGCGCGGCAGCTGGACATCACCGTCGAAGGCCCGCTTGATCCTGGCAATTCGAAAGTGGTGGGGTTGGTGGGCTCTCTGGCCGAGCCTGTGACCGCCCGTGATTTTGCACGCCGTGTTCAAGAGGCGCTTGGGCGCGAGCCGCTGCTGATTGAAGGCAGTGAAATGATCCGCCGCGTGGGTTGGTGTACCGGTGGCGGGCAAGGCTATATCGATCAGGCGGTGCTGGCGGGCGTTGATCTGTACCTGAGTGGCGAAGCTTCGGAGCAGACTTTCCATAGTGCCCGGGAAAACGACATCAGCTTCATTGCCGCGGGGCACCATGCTACCGAACGCTATGGCGTGCAGGCATTGGGTGACTACCTGGCGCGGCGCTTTGCTTTGGAACACCTGTTTATCGATTGCCCGAATCCGATCTGATTATTGGAATCCAGCCCGCTCCCACATGGAGTAATCGCCCAAACTCCGGGGTCTATTCTTAGACCGTTTCGATCTAGTTGGGGTCATCTATAGAAGCGGATGCTGTGCTAGCATTCGACCCTCGAACACGGCCCGCAGGCCGTTCATAAGATAGCTTTCGTGAGTAGCCATGGTCGACAAACTGACGCACCTGAAACAGCTGGAGGCGGAAAGCATCCACATCATCCGCGAGGTGGCCGCCGAGTTCGATAACCCGGTGATGCTGTACTCGATCGGTAAAGATTCCGCCGTGATGCTGCACCTTGCACGCAAGGCGTTTTTCCCTGGCAAGCTGCCGTTTCCGGTGATGCATGTCGACACCCAGTGGAAATTCCAGGAGATGTACAGCTTTCGCGACAAGATGGTTGCCGAGCTGGGCCTGGACCTGATCACTCACGTCAACCCTGACGGCGTGGCTCAAGGGATCAACCCCTTCACCCACGGCAGTGCCAAGCACACCGACATCATGAAAACCGAGGGCCTGAAGCAGGCTCTGGACAAATACGGCTTCGATGCCGCCTTTGGTGGTGCCCGTCGCGACGAAGAAAAATCCCGTGCCAAAGAGCGCGTCTATTCCTTCCGTGACAGCAAGCACCGCTGGGATCCGAAAAACCAGCGCCCCGAGTTGTGGAACGTCTACAACGGCAACGTCAACAAGGGCGAATCCATTCGTGTGTTCCCGTTGTCGAACTGGACCGAGCTGGACATCTGGCAGTACATCTACCTTGAGGGCATCCCGATTGTGCCGCTGTACTTTGCGGCCGAGCGCGACGTCATCGAGAAGAACGGCACGCTGATCATGATCGACGACGACCGTATCCTTGAGCACCTGTCTGACGAAGACAAGGCTCGCATCGTCAAGAAAAAGGTCCGCTTCCGTACTCTGGGATGCTACCCGCTGACCGGCGCGGTGGAGTCAGAGGCTGAAACCCTGACCGACATCATCCAGGAAATGCTCCTGACGCGAACTTCCGAGCGCCAGGGCCGAGTCATCGATCACGATGGCGCAGGCTCAATGGAAGATAAAAAACGTCAAGGTTATTTCTAAGGGGTTGTCATGTCGCATGTATCTGATTTGATCAGCGAGGACATCCTCGCCTACCTGGGCCAGCACGAGCGCAAAGAGATGTTGCGCTTCCTGACCTGCGGCAACGTCGACGACGGCAAGAGCACCCTGATCGGGCGCCTGCTGCACGACTCCAAGATGATCTACGAAGACCATCTGGAAGCCATTACCCGCGACTCGAAAAAAAGTGGCACCACGGGCGACGATATCGACCTGGCACTGCTGGTTGACGGTCTGCAAGCCGAGCGCGAGCAGGGCATCACCATTGACGTGGCGTATCGCTATTTCTCTACCGCCAAGCGCAAATTCATCATTGCCGACACCCCAGGCCATGAGCAGTACACCCGCAACATGGCCACCGGTGCGTCCACCTGTGACCTGGCGATCATTCTGGTCGATGCCCGTTACGGCGTGCAGACCCAGACCCGTCGCCACAGCTTCATTGCCTCGTTGCTGGGCATCAAGCATATCGTCGTGGCCATCAACAAGATGGACCTCAAGGGTTTTGATGAAGGTGTGTTCGAGTCGATCAAGGCCGACTACCTGAAGTTTGCCGAGGGCTTGAAGCTCAAGCCGACCAGCCTGCACTTTGTGCCGATGTCTGCCCTTAAAGGCGACAACGTGGTGAACAAGTCCGAGCGCTCGCCGTGGTACACCGGCCAGTCGCTGATGGAAATCCTTGAAACCGTGGAAGTGGCGGCCGACCGCAACCTCACTGACCTGCGCTTCCCGGTGCAGTACGTGAACCGTCCGAACCTCAACTTCCGTGGTTTTGCCGGCACCCTGGCCAGCGGCATCGTGCACAAGGGCGATGAAATCGTCGTGTTGCCGTCGGGCAAGAGCAGCCGCGTCAAATCCATCGTCACTTTTGAAGGTGAACTGGAGCACGCAGGCCCCGGTCAGGCAGTTACCCTGACCATGGAAGACGAGATCGACATCTCCCGTGGCGATTTGTTGGTGCATGCCGACAACGTGCCGCTGGTGACTGACAACTTCGAAGCCATGCTGGTGTGGATGGCTGAAGAGCCGATGTTGCCGGGCAAGAAGTACGACATCAAGCGCGCTACCAGCTACGTACCGGGTTCGGTTGCCAGCATCGTCAACAAAGTCGATGTGAACACCCTGGAAGAAGGTCCGGCCAGTGCTTTGCAGCTGAACGAAATCGGCAAGGTCAAAATCAGCCTCGACGCGCCGATTGCGCTGGATGGTTATGACAGCAACCGCACGACCGGCTCGTTCATCATCATCGACCGCCTGACCAACGGCACCGTGGGTGCAGGCATGATCGTTGCCCAGCCGTTGAGTCATGGCAGCGCAACCCATCACGGCAAACTGGCCCATGTGGCTGTTGAAGAGCGTGCCCAGCGTTTTGGCCAGCAACCGGCCACCGTGTTGTTCAGCGGGCTGTCGGGTGCCGGCAAAAGCACCTTGGCCTATGCGGTTGAACGCAAGTTGTTCGATATGGGACGTGCGGTATTCGTGCTGGATGGCCAGAACCTGCGCCATGACCTGAACAAGGGTCTGCCACAGGACCGTGCCGGACGTACTGAAAACTGGCGTCGTGCTGCTCACGTGGCGCGCCAGTTCAACGAAGCCGGTCTGCTGACACTGGCCGCCTTCGTGGCCCCGGACGCTGAAGGCCGTGAACAGGCCAAGGCGCTGATTGGCAGCGACCGTCTGGTGACCGTTTATGTTCAGGCATCCCCGGCCGTGTGCGCCGAGCGTGACCCGCAAGGGCTGTATGCAGCGGGTGGTGACAACATCCCGGGTGAATCCTTCCCGTATGACGTGCCGTTGAATGCCGACCTTGTGGTCGACACGCAATCGCTGTCCCTGGAAGAGAGCGTCAAACTGGTGCTCGACCTGTTGCGCCAACGCGGCGCGATTTAAGCCGCACTAAAAAGCCCGCCACCGAGAGATCGGTGGCGGGCTTTTTATTGGGTGCGGTTATCCACTACCTGTAGCCGCTGACGAGGTACGAAGGCTGCGATCGGCGGCGAAGCCGTCGTAAATAAGCCACCCCGGTGTTTCAGATCCATTCGGGACTGAGGTTGTACGGGCTCTTCGATCCCTATCGCAGCCTTCGTACCTCGGCAGCGACTACAGGGTTGAATCGTCAGGTGTTGGGAAACTCGTGATGCAACTCCTCCAGCAGCCGGTCCTTGTCTTCCCATAACTGGTTGATCCAGCCTTGGAATGCCAGCCGGTACTCGGGGTCCTGATCGTAGTTTTTACCCAGAAACTCAGCCGGGATATGCAGCTCTTCAAACACCACCACCACGTCTTTCACATTGCCGCACAGCAAGTCCCAATACCCTGGACGCCCGCCCGGATAGTGGATGGTCACGTTGATGATGGACTGCAACTGTTCGCCCATTGCATCCAGCACAAAGGCGATGCCTCCGGCCTTGGGCTTGAGCAGGTAGCGGAACGGCGAGTTCTGCTGCGCGTGCTTGGCTTCTGTAAAGCGCGTGCCCTCGACGAAGTTGAAGATCCCCACGGACTGGTTTTTGAACTTGGCGCAGGTTTTACGTGTGGTCGCCAGATCCGCGCCTTTTTTCTCCGGGTGCTTGGCCAGGTAGGCCTTGGAGTAGCGTTTCATGAACGGAAAGCCCAGCGCCCACCACGCCAGGCCAATGACCGGCACCCAGATCAGCTCCTGCTTGAGGAAGAATTTGAGCGGCCGGATGCGTTTGTTGAGCACGTATTGCAGCACCATGATGTCGACCCAGCTCTGGTGGTTGCTGGTCACCAGATACGAGTGCTCATAGTCCAGCCCCTCAAGGCCCTTGATATGCCAGCGGGTCTTGCGCAGCAAGTCCATCCAGCGATTGTTGTTGGCGATCCAGGCTTCGTGGATACGGCGCATCAATTCATCGGTCACCCGTTGAGCTGCCGCAAAGGGCAGACACAGCTTGAAAATCGCGACGATGAACAGCGGCGTGCAACACACGATGGTGTTGATCGCCAGCAGCAGCGAAGCAATGACGCCGCGTAGCGGTGCAGGCAAGAAGTCCAACATTTAAATATCCATAGGTCGGTTGGCGGCTTGAATGGCCGTGAGGGCGATGGTGTAGACGATATCGTCCACTTGAGCGCCGCGTGGCAGATCGTTCACCGGCTTGCGCAGGCCTTGCAGCATTGGCCCGAGGCTGACGCAATCGGCGCTGCGTTGCACGGCTTTGTGAGTCGTATTGCCGGTGTTCAGGTCCGGGAACACAAAAACGGTGGCTCGGCCTGCCACCTGGCTGTTGGGGGCCAGTTGCTTGGCAACTACCTCGTTCGCGGCGGCATCGTATTGCAGCGGGCCGTCGATCAGCAGTGAGTGCTGGGCTTCGTGGGCCAGCAAGGTGGCTTCGCGGACTTTTTCGACCTCTTCACCGCTGGCCGATTCGCCGCTGGAATAGCTGATCATGGCCACCCGCGGGGTGATGCCGAACGCCGCGGCAGAGTCGGCGCTTTGCAGGGCGATTTCCGCCAGTTCAGAGGCGCTCGGGTGCGGGTTCATCACGCAGTCGCCGTACACCAGCACCTGCTCGGGGAACAGCATGAAGAACACCGACGATACCAGCGTGCAGCCCGGTGCCGTCTTGATCAACTGCAGGGCAGGCCGAATGGTGTTGGCGGTGGAGTGGATAACCCCTGAAACCAGCCCGTCGACCTCGTCCAGTGCCAGCATCATGGTGCCAATCACCACCGGGTCTTCCAGCTGCTGCTCGGCCATCGGCGCGTTGATGCTCTTGGTCTTGCGCAGGGCCACCATCGGTTCGACGTACCGGGCGCGAATCAGGTCCGGGTCGAGAATTTCCAGACCCTCGGGCAGTTCGAAACCGTGGGCCTTGGCGACCGCGTGGACTTCTTCGGGCTTGGCCAGCAATACGCAGCGGGCGATGCCGCGAGCCTGACAAATAGCTGCCGCCTGTACGGTCAGGGGCTCGCTGCCTTCGGGCAAAACGATGCGCTTGTTGGCCTGCTGGGCGCGCTGGATCAGTTGATAGCGGAAGACGGCAGGGGTCAGGCGCATTTCCCGTGGCGTGCCGCAGCGTTGATGCAGCCAGTGGGCGTCCAGATGGCTGGCAACAAAGTCGGTGATGATTTCCGCACGTTCGCGGTCATCGATCGGGATTTCCTTGTTCAGGCCATTGAGGCGGTTGGCGGTGTCGTAGGACCCCGTGCTCACCGACAGCACTGGCAGCCCGGCCTGCAACGCACCCCGGCAAAGCTCCATCAGGCGCGGATCGGGCTGGGTGTCGCTGGTCAGCAGCAGGCCCGCCAGCGGAACGCCATTCATCGCGGCCAGGCTGACGGCCAGGATGATGTCGTCGCGATCGCCGGGGGTGACGACCAGCACGCCCGGTTTGAGCAGTTGCAGGGTGTTGAGTACCGTGCGGGCGCACAGGATGATTTTCGACATGCGCCGGGTTTCATAGTCCCCGGCATTGAGCACCTGGGCGCCGAGCAGTTCGGCTACATCGCGGGTGCGCGGGGCGTTGAGTTCGGGTTGATACGGAATGCAGCCCAGCAGCTTGAAATCACCACTGCGCAGCAATGGGGAATGCTCTTTGAGGCGTGCCGAGAAGGCTTCCATGCTTTCGTCGGTGCGTACCTTGTTGAGGATCACACCGAGTACTTTAGGGTCCTTGGGCCCGCCAAACAGCTGCGCCTGTAACTCCACCCGTCCGGAAAGCTCGGTCAGCACTTCGTTTTCAGGGGCCGAGACCAGAATCACTTCGGCATCCAGGCTCTTGGCCAGGTGCAAGTTGACCCGAGCCGCGTAGCTGGCGGTACGGGTGGGCACCATGCCTTCTACGATCAGTACGTCCTTGCCGATGGCAGCCTGTTGATAGAGGTTGATGATCTCTTCGAGCAGCTCATCCAGCTGGCCGTCACCGAGCATGCGTTCGACATGGGCCAGACCCAGTGGTGTCGGCGGCTTGAGGCCGTGGGTGCGGGCGATCAGCTCGGTGGAACGTTCAGGGCCGAAGTCACCCGGATGCGGCTGGGCAATGGGCTTGAAAAACCCGACTTTCAACCCGGCGCGCTCCAGGGTGCGAACCAGGCCCAGGCTAATAGAGGTCAGACCCACACCAAAGTCGGTGGGAGCGATAAAGAAAGTTTGCATGCGAGCTTCCTGACGTGGCAGTGCAAGGGCAACACCCTTTAACCGGGCTTGTGCCTGAATCAATTGCCAAGATTAGCGCTATCCGCGTCTTGAGCACACCAGCCACAGTCAAAGGGCTGGCCTATTTTTGCCTGGCGCTGCTCAGGGTCAAGCACCCAGGGTCTTGATTGCCAGGGCGGTTGGTGACGCTGGTGCTGGGTGTGGCCACAGGAGAGCACGACAACCCAGTGCTGCTCTTCATCCTGACGCCAGCCAATGATCGTTGAAGTTTTCAAAATTATCCGTTGGTCTTTGTTGTGTTCGCTTTCGGGCGATTGCTTGGTTAAACTTGCGAACTCATTATTTTTTTGCAAAAGGTCTCGCCCCATGACGATCGCCGCCAATAAGGCTGTCTCCATCGACTATACCCTGACCAATGACGCTGGTGAGGTCATCGACAGCTCTGCCGGCGGCGCGCCGCTGGTCTACCTGCAAGGTGCAGGTAACATCATTCCGGGTCTGGAAAAGGCTCTGATCGGTAAGGCTGTTGGTGACGAGCTGGACGTTAGCGTTGAACCTGAAGACGCTTACGGCGAATACTCCGCCGAGCTGGTAAGCACCTTGAGCGCCAGCATGTTCGAAGGCGTTGACCAACTGGAAGTTGGCATGCAGTTCCACGCTTCGGCGCCGGACGGCCAAATGCAGATCGTGACCATCCGTGATCTGGACGGCGACGATGTGACCGTTGATGGCAACCACCCACTGGCTGGTCAGCGTCTGAACTTCAAGGTCAAGGTTGTTGCAATTCGTGATGCAAGCGAAGAAGAAATCGCTCACGGCCACGTCCACGGTGAAGGCGGTCATCAGCACTGATAAGTGCTGCTACGCTCACTTGTGAACTAGCCAGGAAGGCGCCTACGGGCGCCTTTTTTGATCCTGGGAGATTACGGTAATCGGTACGTCGGACGATTGCTTGAACGTGGATACGGGAATTTTGGAGTCCGTCATGAGTGCTTTTCACGAACTTACCTTAGACGCGCTGAATGGCAAGCCGCTACCACTGGACACCTTTAAAGGCAAAGTGGTGCTGGTAGTGAACGTGGCCTCCAAGTGCGGTTTGACCCCTCAGTACGCAGCGCTGGAAAACCTGTATCAGCAATTCAAGGGCCAGGGTTTCAGCGTTTTGGGCGTGCCATGCAATCAGTTCGCCTGGCAAGAGCCGGGTACCGAGGAGCAAATTCAGGCGTTTTGCAGCCTCAACTACGGTGTCAGTTTTCCTCTGAGCAGCAAGCTTGAGGTCAACGGACCTGACCGTCATCAGCTCTATCGTTTGCTGGCAGGCGAGGGGGCCGAGTTTGAGGGGGAAATCACCTGGAACTTCGAGAAGTTCCTGGTCGGCAAAGATGGGCGGGTGTTGGCGCGATTCTCACCGCGCACCGCGCCAGACGATGCGACGGTGATTCAGTCGATTGAAAAATCCCTGGCTTAAGGTTTTTTTACCGCGACGTGAATAGGCTCCGGGGCTTCGCACATGGAGCCCTGTCGAGCTCGCAACAACTGGCTTTCGAACTGCTCGACAATGCCTGGCCAGCTTTGGCGGCTGGCATGACGTCGGGCATTGAGGCGCAGGGTACGTAAGGTCTCTGGGTCTTCAAGGAGCCAGCAGGCGGCTTCGATCCAGGCGTATTCGTCCCCCGGCATGGCCAGTACGCCATTGTATCCATGGCGGATATGCAGGCCAGCAGCGGCCTCGTCATAGGCCACTACGCCCAAGCCAGAGGCCTGGGCTTCAAGCACCACATTGCCAAATGTCTCGCTCAGGCTCGGAAACAGAAACACATCCCCGCAGGCGTAGTGACAAGCCAGGGCGTGTCCTGACTGTTGCCCGCAAAAAATCGCTTCGGGCAATGAGGCTTCCAGGGCCGCACGTTTTGATCCGTCACCCACCACGATCAACTTGAACCGGCGCGCCGGATAGCGGGCTTGCAGCGCATCAAGACAGCGCTTGAGTGCATCCAGGTTTTTTTCCGGTGCCAGGCGCCCCACATGTAACAGCGCAATGTCGTTTTCCCTGAGTCCCCAGCTCTGGCGCAAGGCGTCCTGGCGTTTTGCCGGGCTGAACAACTGGCTGTCAACACCGCGAGGGAGCAGATCCAGTCGTTCAAAATGCCTGCGCGCAAGCTCTACGCGCTGGCTGGTGCTGGGGACCAGGGTCAGTGCAGAGCGGTTATGGAACCAGCGCAAGTAGTGCGTCAGTGCACGGGTGAACAGGGTCAGGCCGTGTTGACGCAAATACTGCTGGAAGTTGGTGTGAAACCCCGTGACCGCTGTAATGCCCAGGCGACGTGCAACCCGCAATGCACACAGGCCCAACGGTCCCTCTGTGGCGATGTAGACCACATCCGGAGGTTGTTGGCGCCAGCGTTTGGTCAGGCGATGGGTGGATGTCAGGCCCCACTGCAGGCCGGGGTAGCCGGGTAGCGGCAAGCCCCGGCACAGCATCAGTTCGTCGTTGCTGCGCTGGCCGCCATCGTCGGCCTGGCGCGGGCGTACCAGTTCCACGCGATGATTGCGCGCACGCAAGCCATCACACAGCTGGCCAAGGGTATTGGCGACACCATTGATTTCAGGCGCGAAGGTTTCGGTGATCAGGGCGATGTGCAGGGCTGTGGTCATGACCCCAGTGTGTTCTGGGGTCATGACGCCCGTGTGTCACGGTGATGATGGATTTATGAAGTCGTTAGCGAGATGCCAGCGCTTCATCGCCCCGCTCGCGCACCCAGAACAGGGTGGCGCCAGCGACAGCAGCGGGCATCATCAGCACATTGACCACCGGGATCAGCAGCACCAGATAGACGATGCCGCCGAAGCTCATGCTCTGCCAGCGCTTCTCGCGCAACCAGGCGAGCATCTCGTTCCAGCCCAGCTTGTGGTTATCAGCGGGGTAGTCGATGTACTGAATGGCCATCATCCAGACCCCGAACAGCAGCCACAACGGGGCCGCAATCAGGTTGAGCACCGGTATGAACGACAGGATCAGCAGCGCAACGGCCCGTGGCAGAAAGTAGCCCAGCTTGCGCATTTCCCGGGCCAGGGTGCGGGGCACCATCGCAGCCAGTTCGCCCCAGCTGAAGGGCGGTGAGTTATCGACCCCGCGTACGACGGCCTCGACTTTTTCCGAGAGAAAACCGTTGAACGGCGCCGCAATGATGTTGGCCAGCATGGTGAACGTGAAAAACACCATCAACGCCACCAGCACGACAAACAACGGCCACAACAGGTAGTTGAGGAAGCTGAGCCAGCTTGGCAGTGACGGCATCAGGGTATCGACCCAGAGGCTGAACTGATGCCCGGCGAAATAAATCAACCCGACGAACAGCACCAGATTGATCAGCAACGGCAGCAGCACGAACAAGCGCAGGCCAGGGCTGAGAACCAACGTCAGGCCTTCACGCAGGTACTGCGGGCCAGAAAGAACGGGGGCGGGCATAGAGTGCTCCGAGCAGTGGAAAACCGGGCGACCTTAACGGCTTTATCTGTAGGACGAAAGCCTTGTCGCACTATCGACAATAACTGTAACAAAGCCGTCTAAAATCGAATTCGACTACATAGAGACCCGCTATGAGCTGGATTGTTAATGCGTATTTCCTTACTCTCTGCGGCCTCTATATGCTTCACCCATATTTTTCAGGACCTGCGTTTTTCAGGCTTGGCCTGGGCAGGTTTACGGTTTCTTTTTATTCCAGCCGGTAAACGGCGTTCCGACCCGGTTCCAATGCGGGCGGTCATAGGAGTGAGTCATGTCTGAAGTACGTCATTCGCGTGTGATTATTCTGGGTTCCGGCCCTGCCGGTTACAGCGCCGCGGTCTACGCGGCCCGCGCCAACCTCAAACCACTGCTGATCACGGGCATGCAGGCTGGCGGTCAATTGACCACCACGACTGAAGTCGACAACTGGCCAGGTGATGTTCACGGCCTGACCGGTCCGGCCCTGATGGACCGCATGCGTGAGCACGCCGAGCGCTTTGAGACTGAAATCATTTTCGACCACATCAATGAAGTGGATCTGAAAAACCGTCCGTTTACCTTGAAAGGTGACAGCGGCACGTTCACGTGTGATGCCCTGATCATTGCGACCGGCGCCAGCGCCCGTTACCTGGGCCTGCCGTCCGAAGAAGCGTTCATGGGCAAGGGCGTTTCCGCCTGTGCAACCTGTGACGGTTTCTTCTATCGCAACAAGCCGGTTGCCGTGGTCGGTGGTGGTAACACTGCCGTTGAAGAGGCGCTGTACCTGGCCAACATCGCCAGCAAAGTGACCCTGGTTCACCGTCGCGAAACCTTCCGCGCCGAGAAGATCCTGATCGACAAACTGCACGCCCGTGTCGCTGAAGGCAAGATCGAACTCAAGCTGAACGCGACCCTGGACGAAGTGTTGGGCGACAACATGGGTGTGACCGGCGCGCGCCTGAAAAACAACGATGGCAGCTTTGACGAGCTGAAAGTGGACGGCGTATTCATCGCCATCGGCCACACGCCGAACACCTCGTTGTTCGAAGGCCAGCTGGAGCTTAAAGACGGCTACATGGTTGTGCAGGGCGGCCGTGAAGGCAACGCTACGGCTACCAGCGTCGAAGGCGTGTTTGCTGCCGGCGACGTGGCTGATCACGTTTACCGTCAAGCCATCACCTCGGCTGGCGCCGGTTGCATGGCCGCGCTGGATACCGAGCGCTACCTGGACGGCCTGCAGAACGCTCAGTTCTGATAGCCCGCCCCAATAAAAAAACCGGCTTCGGCCGGTTTTTTTGTGTCTGCCCTGTGGGGCAGAGGCTGGCTTACGCCTTGCGGGTCAGCGGCTGTGCGTCGAGTTTGACACCTGCCAGGCCGTGGGCAATCAGCGCACGGATATTGCTGTGGTCTGTGCCTTCAGGCGTGGCAAGCACCGAACGGTAATGCTCGCCAAACGCCAACAGCGCCTGCTGATCACTCAAACCTTCCAGCAGCGCCAGGCCCAGGGTCTTGCACGAACCTTCATTCTGCCCGGCAGCGTTTTCCACGCCGCCGTTATTGAAGGCCTGCGGCTGGTAATCGTAGTGCGCTGCGATAAATGCCAGGGTGTCGGCGAAGAGGTGTTCGCCGCTGTCGAGGCTGGCGCGCAGGGTGTTCACATCAGTCATTGCTTTTTTCCTTGGGCAAACGCCGCGGCTTGTTCGGCGCTGGCTTCTTTCTGGTATTGGGATTTCCAGTCGGCATACGGCATGCCGTACACCGCTTCACGGGCGTCATCGAGGCTGATGTCGATCTGGCGCTCGTCAGCGGCAGCCTTGTACCACTTGGACAGGCAGTTGCGGCAAAAACCCGAGAGGTTCATCAGGTCAATGTTTTGCACGTCCTTGCGGCTGTCCAGATGTGCGACAAGGCGGCGGAAGGCGGCCGCCTCCAGTTCAAGCTGTTCTTGAGGAGTCATGGGGTTCACCGGGGTTATGAAGTTGCAGCCTGGCGGCTCGCCGCCAGCGTAATCGAGACCGATTCGGCAAAGCGCAGCGCGTGCGGCTTGTCGACTTCGACTTCGGCATACAGTACCGCGCCATTGGCCATTACCAGGTCCAGCAACTCCTGGGTCAGGCGCTCAAGCAGGGCGAAGCGGTTCTCTTCGACGTGCTGGATCACGGCCTTGGTGATGGTGCGGTAATTGAGCGCGTGGTCGATGTCGTTATCGCGCACCGCCTCTTGCGCGGCATAGAGGATGGTGAGGTTGATCAACACATCCTGCTTGTTGAGGATTTCTTCCTCATTGATACCGATGTAGGTGCGCAGGCACAGGTCCTTGACGCGAATACGGGCCATTCCTGGCTGAAGTTGTGGCATTACGACTTGCTCCGTCCAATCAGTTGCAAGAACTCCATGCGGGTGCTTGGCTCGCGAAACGCGCCAAGCATGACCGAGGTGTTCATGGTCGAATTCTGTTTTTCTACGCCGCGCATCATCATGCACATGTGCTGAGCTTCAATCACAACGGCTACGCCTGCGGCCTGGGTCACGCTTTCAATGGCGTCGGCGATTTCACGGGTGAGGTTTTCCTGAATTTGCAGGCGACGGGCAAACATGTC
Organism: Pseudomonas sp. MF06569; assembly: GCF_059862735.1. Taxonomy (NCBI): domain Bacteria; kingdom Pseudomonadati; phylum Pseudomonadota; class Gammaproteobacteria; order Pseudomonadales; family Pseudomonadaceae; genus Pseudomonas; species Pseudomonas sp. MF06569. The sequence continues at coordinate 38,010 of NZ_JCBCUZ010000010.1, forward strand.
GACGATGCGGGCGATTTTCGACAACCCCAGTACTTTGCCCGTCGGGATGTAGGCCACATGGGCCTTGCCGATAAACGGCAGCAGGTGATGCTCGCACAGTGAGTACAGCTCGATATTGGCCACGATCACCATTTCGTCGCTGTCAGAGGCGAACAGGGCGCCGTTGACGATGGTCTCCAGGCTCTGCTCATAGCCATGACACAGGTACTGCATGGCTTTGGCTGCGCGCTTGGGGGTGTCGAGCAAACCTTCGCGGTCAGGGTCTTCACCGATATCGATGAGGATTTCGCGGTAATGCCCGGGCAGTGATGCGCTCATGAAAATACTTCCTCGCGGGGCGGCTTATTTTAGATGCCGGCCGCCATTGACGGTCAGGGTAGTGCCGGTCACATGGGGGTTGTCCAGCAGATAACGCAGGCTCTGGTAAATCACCTCGGCGCCGGGTTCTATGCCCAGCGCAGACTTGGCCAGCGCTTTGGTGCGGTACGCCGCATCGTCGTCAGGGTTGAACAACAGCATGGCCGGGGCGATGCCGTTGACTTTGATCTGCGGGGCCAGTTTAGCCGCGAATGACAGGGTCAGGCTGTCGAGCCCGGCCTTGGTGGCGCAATAGGCAATGTGCTTGCTGCTGCCCTTGCGGGTCACATCGTCGCTGATATGCACGATATCCGCCGGGGTCGAGCGCTTGAGCAGCTCGCTGCAATGCAGGTTGATCAGGTAAGGCGCGAGCATGTGCACGCTGAACATGTGCGTAAAGGCGTCGGTTTCTGTCTGCGGGGTTTCTGCCAGCCAGGCCGAGGCGTTATGCACAATTGCCCGCAAGCAGTCGGTGTGCTCTTTAAGTCGCTGGATAAAATCCAGAATGCCAGCTTCGGTGGAGAAGTCGGCAAACAACGCAACAGCGCCCAGGTCACGCAGGGTTTGCACCCCGGGTCTTTCGCTGCGATAGGTAAAAACCACCGGGTAGCCGTCTGCCAGCAATTGCTGCGCGCAGTACAGGCCGATGCGCTGGCCGGCACCCGTGATCAGGATCGGAGCAGAAGAAGTGGGCATGACAGACTCGGAGCAGGTAAGCCGGAAACAGTCGCGGCGCAATGGCAAAACTATACCAGCGTCCGCGACGTAAAGCCCAAGCCCGAGCTTAGTTGCGCTGGGTTGCGATTGCGCTGCGCAGGGGTTTGCCTGGCGAGCTGTGCAGCCAGTTGGCCAGCAGGTGCGTGGACAGTGGAATAAATAGATAAACCATCAGCGGCGTCAGGGCCAGGGTGCTGACCAGGACCCGATGCAACAGGCTCAGCTCGCTCAATAAGGGCGCGCACACAAAATTGAACAGCAGCGATACGGGGAAGAACGCCAGCCAGATGGCAACGGCTTGTTTCCAGCGTGGTGGTCTTTGTCCGGCAGCGCCAAACCAGCCGTCGATCCCGCTGACGCGGTGCTCCGACGGGTTGGCAAACAAATCGCTGCCGCGCAGCAACCAGGCCTTGCGCGATACCGAGTGCTCCCAGGCATGCAAGGTGGTTTCGTCGGCAAAGCGGAAGATGATTTGAAATTCGTCGTCGCCCGGTGGCGGGGCCAGTACGCCGGAACCCAGGTATCCGGAAAAGTCCGTGGCCAGTTGTTCGCCTTCATGCAACCAGGCAATCAACTCCTGGTAGCGACCTTTGGCGACACGGCGCGCAACCATCAACGTGACAGGGGAGGTAGACATTGTGTATCTCCATGAGGCTAATGCTGCCCGGGTAGGGCAGGCACAAAACACAGCGCCGGGGTGGTGGGCTGAGTGATGAAAAACAAGCAAGTATTGTTCCTGAATGCTCACGGCGCCGTTTGTGGGGCGGGCGTGCCCGCAATAGCATCACCGCCGCTTATCTGGCAGGCAGCTCGGCCTGCATCGCGAGCAAGCCCGCTCCCACAGCGTCTGGATTGAGGGGTAGAATCCTGTCATCCCTTTCTGACTGTTGCCCGCCCAATGTCCGTGATTACTGAAGTTGAGCCCATTACACAGGCTGATGATTGCCAAGGTCTCTACCCGATCAGGGATGTGGCCAGGCTCACCGGCATCAACCCGGTGACCCTGCGTGCGTGGGAGCGGCGTTATGGTTTGATCGAACCAAAACGCACCGAAAGTGGGCATCGGCTGTATTCAGTGAGCGATATTGAGTCAATTCGCCTGATCATGGGCTGGCTTGAGCGTGGGGTTGCTGTCAGCAAAGTCGCGCAATTGCTCGCAAACACGAAGCCCGCTGACAATCCGCAGCCCGAGGCCAGCGAGTATGGCGAATGGCAAACCCGTATCAGCAGCGCGCTCGCGGCCTTCAATGAGTCGGAGCTGGAGCGACTCTACGGTCAGATTTACTCTAGTTACCCGGTCGAAGTGGTGTTTCAGGGGATCTTCCTGCCCCTGTGGCAACAGTTGTCAAAAGCTCGGGATGTGTTTGGCCGAACCAGCGAATGGCTGATGCTGGATGGATTCTTGCGCGGGCGGGTGCAGCATCGCCTGCAGTTGCAGGCGGCAGATGCCAGGCAGTGTGTGATGGTGGTGGCGATGCCCGAGCTGTGCCGCGAGCTGGAACTGTTGGTGACGGGCTTGCTGTTGACCCGTAATGATCGCGTAGTCCGGGTTTTGGCCATCGGCCAACCCTTGGAAGAGCTGTCACTGGTCTGCGAAAAACTGGAGCCTCAGGCTGTCGTACTGTTTGCCAGTCATGCCCTGGGGACGGCGCACCACCGCCGGCTGATGCGGCTGGCGCAGACCTTGAATTGCTCGATGTCATTGGCCGGGGCCGGTTCGAACGTGGCCCAGGAGGCGCTGGCGGGTTCATCCATTGCTTGCCTGGGCAGTGAGGCCCGGTTGATGAATCAGCGATTGGACGCTGATCTCAAGGCAACACTGGGCAGCTGATCGAGATCAGCCGTGCAGGCTTGGGTGCGTCAGGCGGTGTTGCTGCAAGATGTATTGGCGCAGGCGTTCAGTCTCGCCCTTGTTACGCTGACTGAGCTGGTAGGCGTAAAGGCCCAGTTCGGTTTTACGTTCAAGGGTGCCGCGCAGGGCAATTCGCTCATGGCCGCCTGGGCTGAACCACTGTGCAAACTGGCGGGGTGGCTCGCTGTCGTGACGCATTTCAACCAGCATCCCTTTGAACGAAAGTTCGGTGACCCACAGGTGTCCGGCTTTGCCCCTGATGTTTTCCAGGGGGACTGGTTCTGCCAGGGTGAGGCGCCAGGGGCGGGATTTGGGCCCGTCTTCGAAGATGCTTGGCGTTCCGAGTTGCAGATGCTGGGCATGGAACTCGTCTTCAACCAGGCGCAGTGGAAAGCTCATTTGCTGGTTGGCGAATTGCGCCAGGATGGTGACCTGTTCATGGGCCGCCAGGCGTGTCAGCAGATCACGGATTTGCGACATCCCGTTGACCGTCAGGCTGGACGACGCATCCCGCGTATTGAGCAGCGGGTTTTGGTGAATCGTTCGGATGAAATCCAGCTCGTCCTGAGTCAAAAGGGCATCGTGAGACATGGATGGGGCTCAAAAAAAGGTCAGAAAAATCGTCATTGCGATTATCAGACCGCTCTTTTTACGTTTTGTTTGATCCGCTCGTCGCCTTGAGTGCCTGCAACTCGGCCTGGACAGCAGCCAGCTGGGCTTCGAGATGCGCGACACGCTGTTCGGCCTTGACGTGCTGGGTGACATCTTTCTGCACGCCAATAAAGTAGGTCAGCTGGTCGTTCTCGTTGAACACCGGCGTGATCGACAGCTCATTCCAGAAGTGCGTGCCGTCCTTGCGATAGTTGCGCAGCACCTGGCGAGTCGGTTGCCCGCTGGCAATGGCTTCGCGGATCAACTGCAGGCCACGCTGGTCGCGGTCGCCAGCCTGCAAAAAACGGCAGTCCTGATACAGGATGTCGTCGCGGCTGTAGCCGGTGAGGGCCTCAAACGCATCGTTAACATAAATCAGAATGTTGTCTTCGCCTTCTTGTTCGGCCACCACAATGCCGTCCTGGGACGCGTCTACCATGCGCTGCAACAAGCGGGCGTTGATCATCGTGCAATTCTCTTTAGTCGAACAGATTGCTGCATCTTAAGGCATAGGTACGAGAGCTGTGTCGCACCTGTTAATATCCCAGCCTTTTAGTCAGTTACAGGATCAGATTGATGAAAGTCGCCATCCTTTGCGGCTCGGTGTACGGCACTGCTGAAGAAGTCGCCCGTAATGCCAAGCAACTGCTCACTGATGCCGGTTTTGAGGTGTTTCTCAATTCCCGCGCCACCCTTGCCGATCTCCAGGCGTTCGGCCCTGAGGCTTTGTTGGCCGTGACCTCGACCACGGGCATGGGCGAGCTGCCCGACAATCTTGTGGCGTTGTACAGCGCCATTCGTGACCAACTGCCAGCCGCCTGGCGCGGTTTGCCCGGTGCCGTGATCGCCTTGGGTGACGAGAGCTACGGCGATACGTTCTGTGGCGGTGGCGAGCAACTGCGCGAACTGTTTGCCGAGCTTGGCGTGGGCGAAGTACTGCCGATGCTGCGCCTGGACTCCAGTGTCACGGTGACGCCAGAGGAAGACTCCGAGCCCTGGATTGCAGACTTGATCAAAGCACTGAGCCAATAACCGGGCGTTCACGCAGCAGCTCAAGCCAGGCTTGGGCTGCCCGTGACAAATACGCGCCTTCGCGCCATATGAACGCGATATCCCAGCGCAAATAGTCCGGTGCCAGCAGCTTTACCCGCACCACGCCGGGGCGCACCAGCCCGCGGGCAACCACGCTGGGCAGCAACACCACGCCCTGGCCTGCGGCCACCAGTGCCACCAAAAAATCCGCCTGCCCACTGCGTCCGCCTTCAATGGGGGTAAAGCCCGCTTGCTGGCAGGCCTTGAGCACGCGATCGTTGAGCACAAAACTGCGCTGGTAGAGCAAAAAAGGAGTATCGGCCAATTGTTCAAGGCGCACGCTGGGGCCTTCTGCCAGCGGGTGATCTACCGGGATCAAAACGTCCAGAGGCTCGTCACAAAAGGGCTGATAAGCAAATGCGGGATTCTTCGGCGTCAAGCTACCGCCCAGTTCCAGCTCGCCGCTCAAAACCGCCTTTTCAATATTCAAGCTGCCTTCTTCCAACAATTGCACCTGAATATTCGGATAACGTCGCCGGTATTCGGCAAATAACCCGGCAAACAGCGTATTGCTGCCCAGCAATGGCAGGCCTACTCGCAGCTCGCCCCGGGTCAGATGGCTCAAATCGTCCAGCTCGCTCAGCAACTCGTTGTGCAAACGCAGCATGTCCTCGGCTCGCTGTAGCACCACCGTCCCCGCAGCCGTCAGCCTGACCTGTGAGCCCAGGCGATCGAACAGGGGCGTGCCAAGGCTGTGCTCGAGCTGTGCCACCTGCTTGCTGACCGCCGACTGGCTGATATGCAGGCCGCTGGCGGCCTGGGTGAAGCCGCCCAGGCGTGCGACTTCAATAAAGGTGCGCAGGTGTTTGAATTCCATCGTCGTGATTCCGTTTTGGAATGGCTATAAGTCTGACAATTCGTTTTCGGGATGGTAGCAGGCTCTTTAGACTGATGGCCTGTCAGGAATGGAAAGATCATGAAACGCTTCGATGTAAAACGCTTGGGTCGGCTGATCAGTGAGCTGGCGGTGTTGTTGGCGCTCTACTTCTTGGGCTGCCAGCTCGCGGCCTGGTGGCACCTGCCAATACCGGGAGGTGTTGTGGGCATGGCGTTGTTGCTGCTGGCGTTTGCCCTGGGCTGGGTCAAGCCTGCGACCCTGCAACTGGGGGCCGGCGTGTTGATGACTGAAATGCTGTTGTTTTTTATTCCCGCGCTGATGAGCCTGCTCGACTACGGCGTGATCATGCGTGATGACGGCTGGCGCATCCTGCTGGTGATTGGCGTCAGCACCCTGCTGGTAATGATTGTGACGGCGTTTACCGTTGAGGCGGTATGCCGTTGGAGAGTGCGCCATGAAGTTTGAACTGATGCCCATGTTCTGGCTGTTGTTCACTCTGGCCACCTACGGTTTTAGCCGCTGGTTGTATCAGCGCACCGGCCGCTATCTGCTGTCACCGCTGATTCTGGTACCTGCCTTGCTGCTTGCCGTGGCCGTCCCGTTACACACCGCCTATGCCGAGTACTCCAGCAACACCCATTGGCTGATGCTGGTGTTGGGGCCTGTGACGGTCGCCTTCGCTGTGCCTATCTGGCAGCAGCGCAGGTTGCTGGCCCGGCATTGGGTGGCTTTGCTGCTGGGCATGCTGGCAGGCAGCGCAGCGTCCATCGGCAGTTCATTCTGGCTGGCCAGGGCGCTGTCACTCGACACTGAGCTCACCATGTCATTGGTGCCGCGCTCCATCACCACCCCGTTTGCCATGCCGCTGGCCCAGGGTTTGGGTGGCGTACCGGAGCTGACGGCTGTGTTTGTGATGTTTACCGGAGTATTTGGCGCATTGCTGGGCGGCATCCTGCTCAAGTGGTTGCCGCTGCGCAGCAGTCTGGCACGGGGTGCGCTGTTCGGTATCGGTGCCCATGGGGCGGGCGTGAGCCGAGCCCGGGAAGTGGGGAGCGAAGAAGGTTCGGTGGCAGGGCTGGTGATGGTGTTGACCGGCATTCTTAACCTGTTCGCCGCGCCGCTGCTGGCGATGGTGTTCTAGTTTGTACCGTTGCCACACAATCTGCGGGCATAAAAAAGGCCGCTGAAAACAGCGGCCAAGGAAGACGTTCATCAAGGAGCTACAAATCAACGTCAGGGTAAATCGGGTGCAGAGTCGATGCGACTCGATGCGTTGGACGTGTGTCCGTGCTGGAAAGTTCGACAAGAATAAGGACTTGCCCGCTGCGGAGTAAGGCCGCTTTACGACAATCTCTTTTACAGCTTCGACAACAGTGGTGGAGCAAAAAAGTGCGGTAGCTCAGAGGGTTATATGTCTGATGAGGGCGTGATAACTATGTACTTCATGCCCTGCATATTGGCCGTGTTGAATGCGCTTTTACATGATTTCTCCCGGCTGATCTGATGCAGCACGAGGCTGCACAGGCCGGGAGCAATGACAGGAGGTTCATCATGAGCGATATGGATAAGCGCGTGTTCGATGCTGCAAGCTTCACCCTCAAGCCGAGCCCGGACGTACTCGAGCGGGTACGCTCGTTTCTGAATGAGCAGTTGCTGCACCATGCAATAGATTGCGAAAGCATTTACATCAACACGGTCAACAACATCGTTGACCTGACATTGACCTACAGCCAGGACCTGCAGGGTCTTGGCATGGACACGCTGGAGTGGGGCACGGTCCAGTTGCACAACGACTGGGAAACAGGCGTGTTCTCTAAACCCTGGACGTTCCAGGACAGCCACCGAATGCATCAGTTTGCCATCGAGGACATCGAACAACTGATGAGAGACCTGCTCGATGAAGCCAAATACAAATGGATGGTTTGACGCCGCTGATCGTCAGCCCGGCTGATAGCCCATTCGCCAACTGATGGCCTGGCTGGCAGCCAGCAAACGCTTGGCTGCTGGCCCGTTTTCATCGGCGTGGAACAGTGATGTGGGGCCAACCACGGTCAGTACGCCGGCAACCTTGCCGGTAGCATCGAATACCGGGGCCGACAGTGCATCAACACCGGGCATCAGCAAGCCATGCACAAAGTGCAAGCCACGCTGACGGATGTGCTCACAAAGCCGGGTATAGGCCTCGGGTTTTTCCAGCGGGTGAACCAGATCGGTTTTTAATTCCAGTTCGCGCAAATCGGCGGTTTCGCGGTCCGGCAAAAAGGCGTTGAACACCAGCCCCGTTGATGAACTCAGCAGCGGTAAAACCGAGCCTAGCTGAGTGACCACCGTGATTGCCCGCACCGCCGGTTCGATATGCACCACCGTGGCCCCCTGATTGCCCCACACGGCCAGAAAGCAGGTTTCGTTCAAGTCATCACGCAACTCGGCCAGGGGCAGGGCGGCGACCTTTAGCACATCCATGCTGTTGAGCGCGGCCAGGCCCACTCGTAACGCCTCACGCCCCAGGCCGTAATGGTTGGTGGCGATATTCTGCTCGGCAAACCCGCTGGCAATAAGCGCCTGTAGATAGCGATGTACCTTGCTGGCGGGCATCTGCACGTGTTCGGCCAGGCGCGACAGCGAGGTCGAGGGTGACAGCTCGGCCAGGGCCTTGAGGATGTCTGTGCCGACCTCGGCCGAACGCACTTTTTGTTTGCCGGCACTGTCATTGCTGCTACGGGGCTTTTCCATGGTGATGCTTATATCTCGGGACGAATGGGCGTCTTTATAGCTTGACGCTTAATACCAATCAAATTACGTTATGCGTAATTGAATTACGATAAAAATAACGCAGCGACGCGCAGGTTGTCTCACAGCAATGCGCAGTCCACTGTCTTCTCCACTCTGGAGGCTCCATGAACCTCGACGCGTCTTCGCCAGTCCTTGGCTATCAATCCGGGTTTGGCAATGAATTCAGCAGCGAAGCACTTCCCGGCGCCTTGCCGGTCGGTCAGAACTCTCCGCAAAAAGCCCCGTACGGCCTGTACGCCGAATTGTTGTCCGGCACTGCATTCACCATGGTCCGCAGCGAGTCGCGGCGGACCTGGATGTACCGCATCCAGCCGTCCGCCAATCATCCTGCGTTCGTTAAACTGGAGCGGCAATTGGTCGGCGGCCCACTGGGCCCGGTGACGCCTAATCGCTTGCGATGGAATCCGCTGCCGATCCCTGCCGAGGCCACTGACTTTATCGATGGCCTGGTGGGCATGGTGGCCAATAGCGGGGCGGAAAAGCCCTCGGGCATCAGCATTTACCATTACCGTGCCAATACCTCGATGCAGCGTGTGTTTTTCAATGCTGACGGCGAGTTGCTGCTGGTGCCTGAGCAGGGTCGCTTGCGTATCTGCACGGAGCTGGGGCGTCTGGACCTGGAGCCTTTGGAGATTGCGGTCATCCCCCGTGGACTAAAGTTTCGCGTTGAGTTACTCGACCCGCAGGCCCGTGGTTATGTCGCCGAAAACCATGGCGCGCCGTTGCGTCTTCCGGACCTGGGGCCGATTGGCAGCAATGGTCTGGCCAACCCCCGCGACTTCCTGGCGCCGGTCGCCCATTACGAAGACGGCCAGGGCAGCACGACGCTGGTGCAAAAGTTTCTCGGCGAACTGTGGGGCTGCGAGCTGGATCACTCGCCGCTGAATGTGGTCGCGTGGCATGGCAATAACGTGCCCTACAAATACGACTTGCGCCGCTTCAATACCATTGGCACGGTCAGCTTCGACCATCCCGATCCGTCCATTTTTACCGTTCTGACTTCGCCGACCAGCGTGCCTGGCCTGGCCAATCTGGACTTCGTGATTTTTCCGCCGCGCTGGATGGTGGCTGAAAACACCTTCAGGCCACCGTGGTTCCACCGCAACCTGATGAACGAATTCATGGGCCTGATCCAGGGCAGCTACGATGCCAAGGCCGAAGGCTTCTTGCCGGGAGGCGCCTCTCTGCACAGCTGCATGAGCGCCCACGGCCCGGACGGCGAAACCTGTACCAAAGCGATTGCGGCTGAGCTGCAACCGGGCAAGATCGACAACACCATGGCTTTCATGTTTGAGACCAGCCAGGTGTTGCGTCCCAGCCGGTTTGCGCTTGAGTGCCCGCAACTGCAATCGAACTACGACGCTTGCTGGGCCTCCTTGCCCGCAACCTTCACCCCGAATCGGAGATAACCCATGACCCAGTCCACCTTCCCCCGTAGCTGGATTGCCTCCGCCAACGGTCACAGCGACTTCCCGCTGCAAAACCTGCCGATGGGCATTTTCAGTATTGATGGATCTGCTGCGCGCAGCGGGGTTGCCATTGGCGATTCCATTTTTGACCTTGAAGCCGGACTGGCGGCGGGTCTGTTCGAAGACCAGGCGAAGGCTGCAGTAGAAGCCTCGTTGGGCGGGGCCTTGAATGCCTATTTTGCGTTGGGCCGCAGCGCCCGGGTTGCCCTGCGCGAGCGCCTGCTTGAACTGCTGGTTGAAGGCAGCACCCTGCGCGGGAAAATCGAAGCCCAAGGCGCAAAGCTGCTGCCGTTGGCGGCGGATTGCCAGCTGCATCTGCCTGCCAGAATCGGTGACTACACCGACTTTTATGTCGGTATCGAGCACGCAAAAAACGTCGGCAAACTGTTTCGTCCCGACAATCCGCTGCTGCCCAACTATAAGTATGTGCCGATTGGCTATCACGGCCGCGCCTCTACCATTCGTGCGTCGGGTGCCGACGTACGCCGTCCAAAAGGGCAAACCTTGCCAGCGGGTCAGACTGAACCGACCTTTGGTCCATGCGCGCGCCTGGACTATGAACTGGAGCTGGGGATCTGGATTGGCCAGGGCAATGAGATGGGGGACGCGATCCCTGTCAGCGAAGCAGGCAAGCACATTGCCGGTTTTTGCTTGCTCAACGACTGGTCGGCCCGGGATATCCAGGCCTGGGAATACCAGCCGCTGGGCCCGTTTCTGTCCAAGAGCTTTATCACCAGCATCTCGCCGTGGGTGGTAACGGCTGAAGCGCTGGAGCCGTTCCGCCGTGCGCAACCGGCCCGTCCTGAAGGTGATCCGCAGCCGTTGCCGTATCTGCTTGATCCCAAGGACCAGGCCGGTGGCGCCCTGGATATTGAACTTGAAGTGCTGTTGTTGACCGAGTCGATGCGCCAGCAAAATCTGCCCGCCCATCGCCTGGGGTTGAGCAATAGCCTGAACATGTACTGGACCGCTGCGCAGCTGGTGGCTCACCACAGCGTCAATGGGTGCCAATTGCAGTCAGGCGACCTGTTCGGTTCGGGGACTTTGTCGGGCCCTGACCGCTCGCAGCTGGGCAGCCTGCTGGAAATCACCGAAGGCGGCAAACTCCCGATCGAGCTGGCTTCGGGAGAGGTGCGCAAATTTTTGGAGGACGGTGATGAAATCATCCTGCGTGCCCGCTGCACCCGTGAAGGTCATGCCTCCATTGGTTTCGGCGAGTGCCGGGGCAAGGTTGTCGCAGCGCGTTAAAAGGAGCGGGTCATGGAACTCTTTACCTATTACCGCTCCACGTCTTCTTACCGAGTGCGGATCGCGCTGGCGCTTAAGGGACTGGATTATCAGGCAGTGCCGGTCAACCTGATTTCGCCGCCTGGCGGTGAACACCGCCAGGCGGCATATCTGGCGATCAACCCGCAAGGCCGCGTGCCGGCCTTGCGCACCGATGAGGGCAGCGTCCTGACCCAGTCGCCGGCGATCATTGAATATCTTGAAGAGCGTTACCCGCAGGTAGCGCTGCTGTCCCCGGACCTTACCGTCCGCGCTCACGAGCGGGCGGTGGCGGCCCTGGTGGCCTGCGATATTCACCCGTTGCACAACGTCAGCGTGCTCAATCAACTGCGTCAATTGGGGCAGAGCGAAGAGCAAGTGGTGCAGTGGATCAGTCACTGGATCACCCAAGGGCTGGGAGCCATTGAGCAATTGATCGGTGACAGCGGATATTGCTTCGGGTCGCAGCCAGGGTTGGCGGATGTGTACCTGATCCCGCAGTTGTACGCCGCGCAGCGTTTTGGCGTGCCAATGGCGGCGTACCCGCGCATTGCCCGTGTGGCAGCGCTGGCTGAGCAACACCTGGCGTTTATCCAGGCGCATCCAGCCAATCAGCCCGATACACCTGCCTGAACTCACTGTGGGGGCGGGCTTGCTCGCGATCGAATCAACGCGGTCTTGCTGGATAACCTCGTTGTCAGTATCGCGAGCAAGCCCGCTCCCACAGAATCCAATCCCGCCGGGATATGTCCGAAACCCCGAAAACCGCACAGGCTTATTCCTGCGCACTTCAACGATTTTTCTGGCGCCGCCTATACTGGCGATTACCCATAATCGTTCGAGGGCCTGATGATGTTTGCTCTCATGCAAAGCGCTCAGATGGAGTCGCTGCACCTTAGTGTGGACCCCGTTACAGGCCTCAAGGCCGTGATTGCGATTCATAACACTCATTTGGGTCCAGCATTGGGTGGCTGCCGTTATCTGGCGTATCCCAACGACGAAAGTGCTGTGAACGATGCCATTCATCTGGCTCAAGACATGAGCTACAAGGCGGCTCTGGCCGGTCTTGCCGTTGGGGGTGGGCAGGCAGTCGTCATTCGTGCGGCCCATGTCGAAAGCCGTGCGCAGCTGTTTGAAGCGTTTGGCCGCTGCGTGGAGCAACTGGACGGGCGCTACATCACCGCCATCGACAGCGGCACCTCTACCGCCGATATGGATTGCATTGCCCAACATACCCGACACGTCACCAGTACCAGCGCTGCAGGCGATCCTTCGCCCCATACGGCAATGGGTGTGTTTGCCGGTATTCGCAGCACCGCCTCGTCGCGCTTGGGCAGCGACAATCTCGAAGGTTTGCGGGTAGCGGTACAAGGGTTGGGCAAGGTGGGGTACGCGCTGGCCGAGCAACTGCATGCTGCGGGAGCCGAGTTGCTGGTCTGCGATACCGATCCGGTTAAAGTGCGCCTGGCCATGGAGCAACTCGGAGCGCATCCCATCGCGTGCGAAGCCTTGCTCAGTACCCCGTGCGATATTCTGGCGCCGTGTGGTCTGGGTGGCGTGCTGAACTGGCATAGTGTGGCGCAACTGCGCTGCTCGGCTGTGGCCGGATGTGCGAATAACCAGCTGACCAACCTGCAAGTGGCAGACCAGCTCGAGCGGCGTGGCATTTTGTACGCGCCCGATTACGTCATTAATTCTGGCGGCTTGATCTATATGGCGCTGACCCATGAAGGCGCAACGCCCGAGGCCATCAATGAGCAGTTATTGCGTATCAGCCGGCGATTGACCGGCATCTACGCCCATGCCCAGGCTGAAAAGCGCTCACCGGCACGGGTTTCGGATGAGCTGGCGCATCAATTGCTGTACCCCAAGGATTGAACGCAGGCCAAATCCAGCTCCAGGCCTCCCATGGCAAAGCGTGACTCAAACTCAACCAGCCCCGCATGCACCTGCTGCAATGCCTCGATCTGGCTTGCCACAGCGTGTTTTTTGCGGGCAATTGCGTTGCTGACCACTTCCCAAGGCAATGTCTGGCCACGGTGCTCATCGAGAATGGCCTGCATCTCCTTGAGTTTGAAACCCAATTGCTGCGCGCACTTGATAAACATCAACAGCTCAACGCTCTGCTCGCAGTAGACGCGATAAGCCCCCCGGCGTTGCGGTGGTGGCAACAGGCCGATGTCTTCGTAATGGCGAATGCTTTTGACGGTGGTGCCCGACAGCTGGGCGGCTTTGCCGATGTACATGAAAAGTCCTTTTTCAATGGTCGCCCGCAAGGCTGATGCTCAGCGGATCGCGAGCGTGCGGGCTTGCTGCAGCCATGTGTTTTTTTGTGCGTGCGTGGCGTCCAGAAGCGGGCCGAACGTCAGGGTGGCGAGGGGCTTTATGCCACAAAACGCGAGGGTGGTTTTGCGTATTTGATGCAGCCCCGGCATGCGGTAAACCCATTTGTAGTACCAGGGGGGCGTGTCCATCGTCACCAGCAGGTGGGCACTGCGACCTTTCAGGAGCTTGTCGGGGAATGCCTTGCCCTTGCGGTACTGAAAGGCAAAGCCGGGTAGCAGGATCCGGTCGAAAAAACCTTTCATTAATGCGGGGATTCCACCCCACCAGATCGGGTAGACCAGGACCAGATGCTCAGCCCAGAGGATGTCTGCCTGAGCGTTGAGCAAATCAGGCTCCAGTGCCTGGATCTGCCTGTAACCCTCATGGAGTACCGGATCGAAGTGCAGGGTGCCCAATTGCATGACGCGAACATCATGGTTGGCACTCCTGGCAGCCTCAACATAGCTGTCTGCCAGTGCACCACAGAAACTGTCGGTGCCGGGGTGACCCAGGATCACCAGTACTCGCTTGCTCATCGTGACGCCAACCTGAAAGGGGGCCTTCGAGGTTAGGGGCTGCCCCATAGGGGAGAGTCAAGCGAGGACTGGGTGCGATTACTCGCTGTCGACCAGCAACTCGGACAGGGCGTCCGGCTGGCTCTTGAAGGCCTTGGCAAACACATCGCGATTTTTCGCCATGTAAATACCGGCTTCCTCGACTTGTTGCTCGCTCAGGGACGGCACAGCTTTTTGCAACACTTCGGCCAGCAATTCTGCCAGTTCCAGCATTTTGTCATGACGGTCAGCTTCGGCTTTATCCATGAACAAACGCTCCAGATCTCGGCTGCTGCGGTATACCACTTCGACGGCCATTTACCACCTCATATGCCTTCACGTAAATTATCTTGCGATTACTGTATTTATATACAGCTAAAAGGATAATCCAATCACCTGGATTTGAATAGCGGCTTTTTCACTCTAGCTGCAATTGGTAGGCGCAACGGTAGCCTGACGTGTCTAATAGCCGCCCGCCATCATCTCACCAGGGGTCGCTGGCCTTTTTTCTGCATGTAAAAAGCGTCATGTGCATCGCGGACGATCCGTTCGAGTCGATTCAAGGAGCTGCATCGTGAGAGTTAACAAAGCTGAGAAGCTACGTCGCCAGGTTCATGAACTGGCCGAATCGATGGGCAATCTGTTCGTCGAAACCTTCCATTACCTGGCGTTGTTTGCCATTGGAGCGGTCACTGCCTGGGCGGCGGTGATGGAATTTCTGGGGATGGTGGAGAAAGGCAACATCTCGATTGATGACATCCTGCTGCTGTTCATCTACCTGGAACTGGGCGCCATGGTAGGCATTTATTTCAAAACCAACCACATGCCCGTGCGCTTCCTGATTTACGTGGCAATTACGGCGCTGACCCGCTTGCTGATTTCCAACGTGTCACACCACAACCCGCCGGACATGGGCGTGGTGTACCTGACCGGGGCAATCCTGTTGTTGGCGTTTGCCATCCTGGTGGTGCGCTATGCGTCTTCGCAGTTCCCGTCGGTGAAGATCGAGAATCCCCATCGCAAGACCGGTACCGGCTCCAGTGAGCATCCGGAAGTGGAGAAGGGCGAGTTGTAAGGGCTCTTCATGAAAAAGGGCGGGCTTACCGAAGTAAGCCCGCCCTTTTTTATGCGTCCTGGACGCGGTATCAGCTATTGAGTTCGAGTTCTTTTTCTTTTTCCAAAAACTCTTCTTCCAGCAAAGCGTCAGCGCTCTGCTTTGGTTCTTTTGCCTCAAACCCTTCCGGGGCGAGGGCCGCAGTGCGTTTTCCACGCAGCTTGCCAAACAGGTGTTCCAGAGCGTGCTCCAGCTTTTCAGCTGCACCCTCCACAGCCTGGGTCAGCGAATCAGCGTCGTGGGATACAAGAATCGGCTGGTGTCCTTTAGGTCGAGCCTCCATTTTGCAGCGTTTGTCCTTCGGACCAGACTTGCCACCATTTTCATCACTGAGATGGACCTCGACCCGGGTCAGATCTTCCAAATGGCGTTCGAGCGTTACTTCAACAGTAGCGGTGACCCAGTCTTGGGTGCGTTTGTCACTGTCGATATGTTTATCGGAAAAGACGTGAGTAAGCATAGTTCTTCCCTTATATAAGCGTGCTCGTGTGAGGTCTGACGGCCTCGTGTGTACAAAGGTTCATCGTCATTGCTCAGTTACAGTGTTTGGGCCGATGAGCAAATATTTCAAGCACTATTTTCAGGAAGTCTTTCAAGTCGTGATCGGCGTCAGTCTTTGCCGGTGAGAAAAGCCCGCGTGTGCGGGCTATGATCGATTTATATCAAAATGCGACAGAAGTCTGGACGTAGAGCGTGCGCGGTTCGCCCACGTATTTCCCCTTGTTGTTATCGTCAAACGAGCGTGTGTAGTACTCGTGATTGAGGATGTTTTTGACGCCCACCGCCACGTTCAGGTCAGACAGTTGATGACCGAAGTCATAGCCCACGCGGCTGTTGAACACCATGTAACCGGGGATTAGACCGGTGCTGCCGTCAGCGCTTTCGGCACGTGTGTTGGCGTTGTCGGCGAACTGGTTGCTCTGGAAGGTACTGTCCAGATTGGCTTTCCATTGGCCTTCGGTATAACCGACTCCGATGCTGCCTTTGTTTTTCGAGGAGAACGGCACACGATTGCCTTTGTTCGGCCCATCTTCGCGGATGGTCGCGTCAACATAGGCGTAGGTGGCGTATACGTCGAAACCCGCCAGTACCGGGCTCAGGCCATCCAGCGCGTAATTGATGCTGGCCTCGATGCCCTGGTGCCGTGTCTTGCCCCGGGCGATCACCGTATCGGTGGTCTGGTTGCTGTCGTACTGATTGTTGAAGTTGATGAGAAATGCGCCGATCTCCGCGCGCAGGTTGCCATTGTCATAGCGTGTGCCGATTTCCCAGGTGCGGGCTTTTTCCGGTTTTACTTCGCCGCCGGTGACGCGGTTGGGCATCTGGCTGTACTGCACGCTGCCGAAAGAACCTTCGGTATTGGCGTAGAGATTCCAGCTGTCTGTCACGTGGTACATCACGTTCAAGGCAGGCAGCGGAGTGTTGTAGTCGCCCTTGTATTTGACGTGGGTCAGCAGGTTGGTTTGCTGCTGTTCAATCATTTCGTAGCGAATGCCGGGGGTGAACGTCCACTTGCCGATGTCGATCTTGTCGTCGATAAAGAACGCATGGGCCTCGGTGGCGCCCCGGGTGTCGCGGTCATTGCGGCTATTGGTGGTAGGCAGCTGGTTGGCTGCAATGGGCGTGCGGTAGCGCAGTTCATGGCCGGCTTCGTTGATATAGCGATAGCCCGCGCCCACTTCGTGGCTGGTGTTGCCCAGATCAAAGCCCTGGGCTATGCGTGTTTCGATCCCCCGAACCCAGTATTCCCGTGGTGACAGCGAGAGAAAGGTGCCCTGGTCCAGGTAACCGCTGCGCAGGGTTTTGGTGAAGAAGCTGTTGACCGTGAATTCACGGCGGTCTTCCTGGTAGCGATAACCGAAGTTGACCAGTGTGCGGCGGCCCCAGAACTTGTCGTTCGGGCGGGTCGATTGATACGGGTCAGCCTTGTAGGCTGCTGTGCTCAGGCCGCCGGGCATATCGGCTTCGCCATCGTAGTACTGGGCCATGGCGTTCAGGCTGTTGGCTTCGTCGATCTGGTAATTGCCTTTGAGGATCAAGTCGTCGATGCGCGTGTCGCTGTGTTCGCGCCAGTCACCGCCGCGGGTACCGGAGTACAGCAAGGCGCCGCCCAGGCCATTGTCAGCGGTACCACCGGCCAGCAGGTTGGCGGTTTTCTTGAAGCCATCCTGTGTGGACGACGGGCTGGTCTCGGTCTGGAAACCCGCCTTGACGGTAGGTTCGTCAGGAATGGCACGAGTCACGAAATTGACGATACCGCCTACGTTTTGCGGGCCATAACGCACTGCACCGCCGCCGCGAACCACGTCGACCGCATCCATGTTGCCCATGCTGATCGGGGCAAACGACAACTGCGGCTGACCGTAGGGCGCGAAGGGCACGGGGATGCCGTCCATCAACACGGTCGAACGGGTCGCCAGCCGTGGATTGAGCCCGCGAATACCGAAGTTGAGGGCCATATCATGGCTGCCAGTACCGTTGTTTTCCGGGGCGTTGACGCCGGGAATGCGATTGAGCACTTCCCGGGCAGTGGTCGCGCCCTGGCGTTCGAAGTCTTCGCGGCGAATCACGTCACGGGCGCCGGGGTGTTCGAATACATTGGTCTGCGCCGCGTCTCCCAGCCAGTCGCCGACCACGCTGGAAGCGCCCAGCTCAATGCTTGCCGGCGCTGTGGAGGCGGTCACCGGTTGCAGGCTGAACGCGCCCTGGCCTTCGGCACGGGCTTGCAGGCCGGTGCCTTCGAGCAAGGCGTGCAAGCCTTGCTCGGGGTCGTAGGTGCCTTCCAGGCCCTTGCTCTGAATACCGCTGGCGGCGGTTGAACTGAAGGAAATCAGCACCCCGGCTTCACGACCGAACTGGTTCAGGGCGTTTTCCAGCGATGAGGGGGCGATGTGATAGGCCTTGGCGTCGGCCAATGCCATCGGCAGAACGCTGAAACTCAAACTGGCACCCAATAGCAAACGGGTCAGGGACATGAGACGCAAGGGCTGAGCAGGCATGAAAGGATCCTGAGAAGATGAAAAGCGAAGTGGCTTGCCTTCTCTGTCACGCCAGATTTGAAATCAGCTCACAGTGTTTGAAATTTAAATTGCCCCTGTGTGGGCGTTATCAGGCCTTTGCTTCGACCGTCACCCAATACCGGGTAAAGCGCTTGATCCGCACCGGCAGGCTGACCGCCAGCAGGTCCAGCACGCGCTCGTTGTTGTCTACCGGATAGGTGCCTGAAATCAGCAAGTCGGCGACGTTCGGGTCACAGTTGAGCTGGCCCCGACGATAGCGTCCCAGCTCGGCCAGAAAGTCGGCCAGGCGCATGTGGGCGGCAACCAGCATGCCGTCGGTCCAGGCACCGCTCCCCGCATCCAGTGGGCGCGGCGGCTTCCAGTCCAGGCGATTGAAGCTCAGTTGCTGGTGGGGCTCGATCCACAGCGGGCTACCCGAATGCGCCGTTGGGGTGAGGGCAACCCGGCCATCAAATACGGCGACCTCCGTGCGATCGCTGAACTGGCGCACATTCAAGCGTGCGGCCTGGGGCTGCAGGGCGCCGTGGGCGGTAAGTACCTGCAAGGGACGCGGATCCTGGGCTGCGGTCAGCAGCATCTCGCCTTCGAGCAAGCGAATCACCCGCTGTTGACCGTCAAGCCTCACATCAACCGAACTGGCCGTGTTGAGCTGGATCTGGCTGCCATCGTGCAATTGCAGCGCGCGGCGCTGGCCCACCGGGCTGCTGAAGTCCGCCAGCAGCGGGGTGATGGGCAATTGATCGCGCAAGCCGTAGGTCAGCGCAGAACCGGCGCCCAACAACAGCAACAGTTTCAGGGCCTGACGGCGGCTGGTGCCTTTGGGTGCATTCAAGGCGGCATGGGCCAGTGGTGACGACAAGCCGCGCAAACGCTGGTTGATCCGTTGAATATGCTCCCACGCCCGCTCGTGTTCGCTGTGGGCCTGCAGCCATTGCTGCCATGCCTGCTGGCGCCGTGGACTGAGCTCGCCGTCCTGCATTTCGAACAGCCAGTTCACGGCCTGCTCGGCGACAGCCGAACCAATGTCGGGTGCCTGGGGGAAGGCGCCGTTCACAGGGCGAAGTAGCAGCGCAGGGCCGCCTTGCTTAGATGGCGTTTGACGGTGGCGACCGAAATGCCCAGCCGGGCGCCGATTTCGGCGTGGCTCAGGCCGTCGATCTGGGCCAGCAGAAAGGCGCGCTTGACCGGGGAGGGCAAACCGTCGAGCAACTGATCCAGTTCCATCAGGGTTTGCAGGATGATTGCCCGTTCTTCTTCGCTGGGGACCACCTGTTCCGGCATTTGGGCCAGCGCCTGCAGATAGGCGCGCTCCAGATCCTGGCGGCGGTAGTGATTGAACAACACACGCTTGGCAACAACCGTCAAAAAAGCCCGGGGCTCGGCCAGGGTCGGGGTTTCGCGGGCGGTCAGCAGCCGCATGAACGTGTCCTGGGCCAGGTCGGCGGCGCTTTGCGGGCAACCCAGCTTGCGCCGCAACCAGCCCGTGAGCCAGCTGTGGTGGTCCTGATACAGAACCTCGACGGTGTTTGACTGCGACAACGACCACTCCAGCTGCGCTGAAAACGCTTTAGAGAACAAGAATTGTTCGCATTGTAGTGGTGCCTGATTGCATTGAGCAATCACCACTGATCAATGACAGCAGCGCACCCCGTCATCTGCTTTTGCATATGAGAATATTTATCATTAGTATCGCTTTCCTTTTAACCTGCGCGCCGATGTCCATGATCCCACCCGAACCTGAGAATGGTCCCACCCGCGAAGCCCGCCAAGGACGTGCGCATTTTCTGCAGGTGTTTTTATCCCAGCGTCCGCAAATGGAAGCGCTGGTGAGCCGTCGCGTCGGATGCCGGGCAACGGCTGCCGATCTGGTTCAGGATTTGTTTCTGCGTTTCTGGCGGCGGCCCCTGGTGCAAGTCGAAGAACTCAGCACCTATTTGCTGCGTTGCGCGGGCAACATCGCCATCGACCACTTGCGCAGCGAAGGTACGCGCGAGCGGATCAACCATCACTGGCAGCCCGAGCCGGACGCCAACGGTTGCGAGCCCCAGGCGGCGCTGGAGGCGGGCAATGATTTGCGTCAGGTCGAGGCCGCCTTGCGCAGCCTGCCTGAGCGCACGCGGCATATCTTCTTGCTCAACCGGATTCACGGTCGTACCTATGCCGAGATCGCCAAGGTCATGGGCCTGTCCCAAAGTGCCGTCGAAAAACATATGATGCGCGCCCTGGAGGCCTGCAAGGCCAGTCTGCGTGAGCCGCCATCAGAGACAGCGTTGTGATCAGTCGTTCGAAAGTTTCCGTCACCCCCGAGCAAGAGCGCACCGCACTGGCGTGGCTCAGTGTGCTGCACAATCAGCCCGATAGCGGTGACCAGGCCACATTCAGCCGCTGGCTGCAGGCCGATCCTGCCCACGCCGAGGCCTACGCCCAGGCGCAAGTGGTGTGGGAGTTGAGCGAAGTGGCGGGCAGCACCCTGGCGGCCGAAGAAGCACGGGTCATGCAGCGTTATCTGTCAGCGATGAGCACTTCCCGACGCAGCCGCGTCAGCCACTGGTCCGGCGGTCTGGCCATTGCTGCGTGTTTGCTGATGGTGGTCGGCGTGTTTGCCGGTTGGCAGCCAGCGCGATGGCTGGATGATCTGGGCGCTGATTATGTGAGCGCGCCGGGGCAAGTACGCACCGTAATTTTGGCCGATCAATCCAGGGTCACGCTCGATGCCGACAGCGCCATCGCGGTGAACTTCAGCGCTGGCGAACGGCATGTCGAGTTGCGCCGCGGCGTGGCCTTTTTTCACGTCACCCACACCGGTGATCCCTTTGTCGTTGATGCCGAGGGCGGCGAAGCGCGGGTGCTGGGTACCGAGTTCGAGGTGCGCCTGCAACCCGGTGGCGCGCAAGTCACGGTGCTGTCCGGGCGGGTAGGGGTCAAGGCGAGCAAGGACGCTGCGCAGCAGATTCTGATCGCCGATCAGCAAATGGCCTACGACGCTGGAGTGACCGATGCGGTGCATCGTGTCGACAGTGAGGCCCAGCTGGGTTGGCGCTCGGGCTGGCTGACCTACTACAAAACGCCGCTGGTCGACGTCGTGGCAGACCTGAAGCGCTATTACCCCGGTCAGATCGTGTTGCTCAACAGCCAGTTGGGCGCCAGGCGGATCAGCGGCAGCTTTCCCAGCCAGGACCCGCAGGCGGTGCTCAATTCGTTGCAGGGCGTGCTCGGGTTCGAGCAGCACAGCGTGCTTGGGCTGATTGTGTTGCGTTGATGCCCGCTCCCACATCCGAAATTTTTTTTCAGCATCAGGTGAGGTATCCCCCGGCCGCATCCGTGTAGTGCTTGAAAATGCGAAAAATTCGTATTCCGTATCAGGTCGACACACAGGTCATGAGCATGAAGTCCAGGGCAAGTTCGGTGAAACAGTGGTTGGGGGCTTCTGCTTTAGTGATGACCGGGTTGGCACTCAACCCGCTTTACGTCGCGATGGCCGCCGAGGTTGCGCAGCAGCAGGCCAGCGCGTTGTTCGATTTCAACCAGCCGGCCAAACCGCTGCCCCAGGCCCTGAACGACTTCTCACGTTTGACCGGTCTCAGCGTGGTCTATACCGACGAAGCCCCTTTCGGCCTGCAGGCTCCCGCCATCAAGGGCCGCATGAGTGCTGATCAGGCCTTGCAGCAGTTACTCGCGCAGTCGGGCTTCAATGTGCGCCGTACCGACGCCAACACCTTCGCCCTCGAACCCCAGCCCACGGCAGGCGCCCTGAACCTGGGGGCCACCAGCATCACCTCGCTGGCCTCAACCGACACCAGCTACCAGCCACCGGCCACCACTTCGGTCATGCGCGGCACGGGCTCGTCCATGGAAGTCCCGCAAACCATCAACGTGGTTGCCGCCCAGGTGATTCGCGATCAGGCGCCGCGCAATCTGGATGACGCGCTGAACAACGTCAGCGGCATCACCCAGGGCAATACGCTGGGCAGCACCCAGGACTCGGTGATGAAGCGCGGTTTTGGCGACAACCGCGACGGTTCGATCATGCGCGATGGCATGCCGCTGGTGCAGGGGCGGGCGATGAATGCCACCACTGAGCGGGTCGAAGTGCTCAAGGGGCCGGCCTCGTTGCTCTACGGGATTCAAGACCCGGGCGGTGTGGTCAACGTGGTCAGCAAAAAACCGCAGTTTGAGCAGTACAACGCACTGACGGTACGTGGCTCAACCTATGGCTCGGGCAAAAACGGCAGTGGTGGCAGCCTGGACAGCACCGGCCCGCTGGGTGATTCGGGGCTGGCTTACCGGATGATCATCGACCATCAGGACGAAGATTACTGGCGCAACTTCGGTGTGCACCGCGAGACGCTGATTGCACCGTCTCTGGCCTGGTATGGCGACAACACGCAGGTGTTGCTGGCATACGAACATCGGGAATTCTTGACGCCTTTTGATCGCGGTACGGCGATCAACCCGGCCACCAATCATCCGCTGGATATTCCGGCCACGCGCCGACTGGATGAGCCGTTCAACAATATGGAAGGGCGCTCTGACCTGTACCGTCTCGAAGTCGATCACGACCTCAACGACGACTGGAAAGCCCATTTCGGCTACAGCTGGAATCGTGAGACCTACGATGCCAGTCAGGTGCGCGTCACTGAGGTCAACTCCAATGGCACCCTGACCCGTAAAATGGACGGCACCCAAGGCGCACTCACCACCGACCGCTTCTCGACCTTCAGCCTGCAGGGCAAGGTCCAGGCGGCGGGGATGCAGCATGACCTGGTGTTTGGCGTGGATGATGAATACCGCAAGATCTACCGCGCCGAGCTGATCCGCCAGGACAGCCAGTCCGTGTTCAACTATGAAAACCCGGTGTATGGCAAGGAAGTTGCCGGTACCACCGTGAGCGCCAGTGACAGCAACCAGACCGACTTGCTGCGCAGTGACTCGCTCTTTGCCCAGGACTCCATCCACCTCACCGACCAATGGATTCTGGTAGCCGGGGCACGTTTTCAGAAGTACGACCAACTGGCAGGCAAGGCCATTCCGTTCAAGGCCAACACTGACACCAATGGCGTGAAATGGATCCCCCGTGCCGGACTGGTTTATCGCTACACCGATGAACTGTCGTTCTATGGCAGCTACACCGAATCGTTCAAACCCAACTCCACCATCGCGCCGCTGACAGGGGGCGTGGTACTGGATTCGGCCATTGCGCCGGAGGAGTCAAAATCCTGGGAACTGGGCGCCAAGCTCGATCTTCCCGGGCGTATCACCGGCAGCGTTGCGCTGTTCGACATCCAGAAGCGCAACGTACTGGTTTCCACCACCGAGGGCCGCAATACCGTGTATTCGGCTGCCGGTGAAGTTCGATCGCGAGGGCTGGAACTGGACGTGAGCGGCCAGTTGAGCGAGCAGTGGAGCCTGATCGGCAGTTACGCCTACACCGATGCCGAAGTGACCAAGGACACTAAATACGAAGGCATGCGATTGCAGAACGTGGCCAAAAACAGCGGCTCGGTGTCGGCGGTGTATGACTTTGGCAACATCGTGGGCGGTGACAAATTACGGGTGGGTGCCGGTGCCCGCTATGTGGGCGAGCGGGCGGGGGATGCCCTGAACGACTTCGACCTGCCGGGCTACACCGTGGCCGATGCCTTCGCCACCTATGACACCCGGATCGAAGGGCAGAAGGTCAAATTCCAGGTCAACGTCAAAAACCTTTTCGACCGCACTTACTACACCTCGGCGGCCAGCCGGACCTTCGTCTCGATCGGGGATGCGCGGCAAATGACATTCTCCAGCACGCTGGAGTTTTAAGGGCCGGAACCTGTGGGTATGACTCGTTGAGGGAGCAAGCTTGCTCCCTCAACGTTACCTGAACGCCACTCGATACTCCCCCGGTGTACTGCCCAGGCTTTGCTTGAAACGGTTGGCGAAGTGGCTGGCGCTGGCAAAGCCGCAGGCCAGTGCCACGTCGCCCAGTGCCAGGGCGCTGTGGCGCAGCAAGTCGCGGGCGCGCGCCAGGCGGCGGGCCAACAGGTACTGGTGGGGCGGCACGCCGAAGCTTTCGCGGAACATGCGCGCAAAGTGATAAGGCGACAGCGCACACTGGGCCGCCAGTTGGCCGATGCTCAGGGGCTCGGCCAACTGGTGTTCGATGTAGTCGACCAGTTGGCGCCGTTGATAGGCCGCCAGCCCGCCCTTGAGTTGCAACCCGTCACGCAAGCCCACTTGTGTCAGCACCGCATGGTCGAGCAGGGCGCCCGCCAGGCTGCTGGTCAGCAGGCGTTCGCCGGGTTCGTTCCAGTTCATGCCAATCAGTTGGTGAAAACGCCGGGTCTGCTGCTCGTCATCCTGAAAGGTGATTTCACGCAGTTGCAGTTCCCGTGGTTCGCGGTCGAGCAGGGTGATGCAGCTCAGCGCAAACTGCTCCTGGCTGACATAGACATGGGCCAGGCGAATTTCGCCATTGATGATCCAGGCCGATTGATGCCCGGCGGGCAGCACGCATAACTTGCCCGGTGCGCCTCTGGCGCCGGGTGTCTCACGACGAAAAGTGCCAGTGCCGCCGGAGATGTAGCACGACAACGTGTGGTGGGTCGGTGCTTCATAATCCCGGGTGTCGTGGTGATTGCTCCACATGGCCGCAGACATGCCGTCACCCAGTTCGGCACTGTTCTCCAGGCGCGCATTGGGCGAGCGGCCCATGGCTTGAAAGACTTGTAGGGTGTGCAGTGTGTGCATGGTCAGTTCTCCAACGCCTTGCATCCTACTCCGTAGCGCCCGGGCTGCCAGCCCCGGGCCAACAAAAGCGCAAGAATCTGCAAGTGCGCGCACAGGCTCGGGCACAGACTGAAAGCCATTGTCTGGAGTGCGCCATGAATCTTTTTTTGTATGTGTTGACCGTGCTGATCTGGGGGACCACGTGGATCGCCCTGAAGCTGCAACTGGGAGTGGTGGCGATTCCGGTGTCCATCGTGTATCGCTTTGGCCTGGCGGCGCTGGTGCTATTTGTTGTGCTGCTGCTCAGCCGCAAATTGCAGGTGATGAACAGGCGCGGGCATCTGATATGCCTGGCTCAGGGGCTGTGTTTGTTTTGCGTCAATTTCATGTGTTTTCTGACCGCCAGCCAGTGGGTGACAACGGGGTTGATCGCGGTGGTGTTTTCCACTGCAACGTTGTGGAACGCGCTGAATGCGCGGATTTTCTTCAAGCAGAAAGTCGCCCGTAACGTCATTGCCGGTGGTGCTCTGGGGATGCTCGGACTGGGTTTGTTGTTCTGGCCGGAATTAAGCGGGCATACGGCGACGCCGCAGATTTTGCTCGGGCTGGGCCTGGCGTTGATCGGCACCCTGTGTTTTTCGGCGGGCAACATGCTGTCGAGCTTGCAACAGAAGGCTGGCCTCAAGCCGCTGACGACCAATGCCTGGGGCATGCTCTATGGCGCCAGCATGCTGGCGGTGTACTGCGTGTTCAGGGGTATCCCGTTCGACATGGAATGGAACGCGCGTTATGTCGGGTCGTTGCTGTATCTGGTGATACCGGGGTCGGTGATCGGTTTTACCGCGTACCTGACGCTGGTCGGGCGCATGGGCCCGGAACGCGCGGCGTATTGCACGGTGTTGTTCCCGCTGGTGGCGCTGAATGTGTCGGCCTTTGCAGAGGGCTATCAGTGGACGGCTCCGGCTTTGGCCGGGCTGGTGCTGGTGATGCTGGGCAACGTGCTGGTGTTTCGCAAGCCCAAACCGGTGGCACTGAACGCCAAGCTGGCGTGAGCCTCCCCCCTGTGGGAGCGGGCTTGCTCGCGATCGGATCGCCGAGGTGTGACTGATACACCGCGTCGCTGCCATCGCGAGCAAGCCCGCTCCCACAACAGGCCCAGTGTCAGCCCTTGAACACCTGCGGGTTGACCAGGTCTTGCGGGCGATCACCCAGCAGGGCGCTGCGCAGGTTGGCCAGCGCACGGTTGGCCATCGCCTCACGGGTTTCATGGGTGGCCGAGCCGATGTGGGGCAGGGTTACGGCATTCTTGAGCTGGAACAGCGGTGAATCGCTCAGGGGCTCCTTCTCGTAAACGTCCAGGCCCGCGCCACGGATGGTGCCGTTTTGCAGGGCTTCGATCAGGGCCGGCTCGTCGACCACCGGGCCACGGGAGATGTTCACCAGAATCGCACTTTTCTTCATCAGGCCCAGTTCGCGATGGCTGATCAAGTGTTTGGTCTTCTCGCTGAGCGGCACCACCAGGCAGACGAAATCCGCCTCGGCCAGCAGTTGGTCCAGGCTGCGAAACTGAGCGCCCAGCTCTTGCTCAAGCTCGGTCTTGCGGCTGTTGCCGCTGTACAGGATGGGCATGTTGAAACCCAACCGTCCCCGGCGAGCAACCGCTGCGCCGATATTGCCCATGCCGACGATTCCCAGGGTTTTACCGTACACATCGCTGCCGAACAAGGCCGGCGGAACACTGGCCTGCCACTGGCCGGCCTTGGTCCAGGCGTCCAGCTCCGCGACCCGGCGGGCGCTGCTCATGATCAGGGTAAAACCCAAGTCAGCCGTGCTTTCAGTGAGGACGTCCGGGGTGTTGGTGAGCATGATGCCGCGCTCGTTGAAATAGTCGACATCGTAGTTGTCGTAGCCCACCGACACGCTGGACACCACTTCCAGCTGTGTGGCGTTTTCCAGCTGCTTGCGTCCCAGCTTGCGGCCGACGCCGATCAATCCGTGGGCGTGGGGCAGGGCCTCATCGAACTGTGCGTTGATATCCCCCAGCTTGGGGTTGGGGGCAATGACGTTGAAGTCCTGTTGCAGGCGCTCGATCATCTCGGGGGTGACGCGGCTGAAGGCGAGTACGGTTTTCTTTGTGCTGGAAAGGCTCATCGGAACAAGGCTCATCGGCTGTCGGGAATGTAAGCACGCTAACATTCCCGCCCGACTTGCGCCAATCCCTGTAGTCGCTGCCGAAGGCTGCGAAGGGCTGCGTAGCAGCCCGTTTTCCGGAGCCAGTGAAGATCCTCTCGCAGCCCCCGGCAGCGTCTACAGGGTTAGCTGTAGGTGGTCAGCTCAGTCTGGTGTGCGGTCAAAATTTCCGGCAGCGAGCCGCGCAAGTACTCGACCCAGGTCTTGATCTTGGCATCCAGGTACTGGCGCGACGGGTAGATGGCGTACAGGTTCAGTTCCTGGGAGCGGTACTTGGGCAGCATGCGCACCAGTGTGCCGTTGCGCAGGCCCTCGATGGCGGCATAGACCGGCAATACGCCCACACCCATGCCGCTGGTGATCGCGGTTTTCATCGCATCGGCTGAGTTGACCAGAAACGGCGAGGAGTTGATCAGGACCATTTCCTGGCCTTCCGGCCCTTCGAACACCCATTTGTCCAGTGCAATCACCGGGCTGACCAGGCGCAGGCAGGCGTGGTTGAGCAGGTCACTGGGTGTGGTTGCGGTGCCGTTGGCTTTCACGTAACCGGGCGATGCGCAGACGATGCTGTAGGTGATGCCCAGGCGCTGGGACACAAAGCCCGAATCCGGTAGCTCACTGGCCAGCACGATGGAGACGTCGTAACCCTCATTGAGTAAGTCCGGCACGCGATTGGCCAAGGTCAGGTCGAAGGTCACATCCGGGTGAGTCTTGCGATAGCGGGCAATGGCGTCGATCACAAAGTGCTGGCCGATACCGGTCATGGTATGCACTTTCAACTGGCCGGCAGGGCGCGAGTGGGCGTCGCTGGCCTCGGCTTCGGCTTCCTCGACGTAAGCCAGGATTTGCTCGCAGCGCAGCAAGTAACGCTTGCCGGCTTCGGTCAGGGCGATGCGGCGGGTGGTGCGGTTAAGCAGACGTGTTTGCAGGTGGGCCTCAAGGTTGGAGACCGCGCGCGAGACGTTGGCAGTGGTTGTGTCCAGCATGACGGCAGCAGCCGTGAAACTTCCGGCTTCGGCCACGCAACTGAAGGCGCGCATGTTTTGCAAAGTGTCCATGAAGTGCTCTCAAGGGGCGATATAGGGGACAGCAACCGATTACACATCAACAAATTGTGACATGAAGTTTCGGACATTACTGGCCGGTTTTCATTCGACTAACGGATTATCCCAAGAACGGTAATAAAGATTCACATTTATGCCCGCTTATCGTGGTGCCTGCCAAGCCATAGACTTCTCTATCTCAAGAACCCCCCCTCCTTTTCAGGAATTTGCAGCAGTGCAGCGTCGCATCAGCAGAGAGCTTAAAGCCCTCAGTGTTCTGGCTTTATCGTTAGCATTAAATGGCTGCATCGGTTTTGGTGGTATTGCGCCCAAGGGCACGATGTTGCCAGCCAATGCCCTGGCCACCGACGAGGCGATTCAAAGCGCCGCGAAAGACGCAAACTGGCCCAAAGCCCAATGGTGGCACGCTTACGGCGACCCGCAACTGGATGAGTGGGTCAGTCTGGCTGTTCAGGGTAGTCCAACCCTGGCAATGGCTGCTGCCCGAGTACGCCAGGCCAGGGCGATGGCGGGGGTTGCCGAGTCGGCCGAGTCATTGCAAATCAACGGTGAGTCGACCCTCAAGCGGCACAACTGGCCGTCGGACCAGTTCTATGGCCCCGGCGCGCTGGACAACTCCACGACCTGGGACAACAACGCCGCACTGGGCTTTAGCTTTGCGCTGGACCTGTGGGGCCGTGAAAGCAATGCCACCGAGCAGGCCCTTGACATGGCGCACATGAGTGCAGCAGAGGCCCGTCAGGCCCAGCTCGAACTGCAGAACAATGTGGTTCGCGCCTATATCCAGCTGTCCCTGCATTACGCCCAGCTCGACATCATCGAATCGACCCTGCATCAGCAGGAGCAGATCCTCGATCTGGCGCAAAAGCGTCTGGACGGCGGCATCGGTACACATTTTGAAGTCAGTCAGGCGCAAGCGCCGCTGCCCGAGATCCATCGCCAGATTGACGCCCGGGAAGAAGAAATCGCCCTGACCCGCAACCAGTTGGCGGCGCTGGCCGGCAAAGGTCCGGGCGAGGGCGCACGGCTGAAACGTCCGACCCTTGCCTTGAACACGGCACTCAAGCTGCCATCGGCCTTGCCTGCGCAATTGCTGGGCCAACGTCCGGACGTGGTCGCCAGCCGCTGGGAAGTGGCGGCGCAGGCCCGAGGCATCGATGTCGCCCATGCCGGCTTCTACCCCAACGTGGACCTGGTTGGCAGCATCGGTTTCATGGCCACCGGGGGGAGCGCGCTGGGCTTTTTGACCGGCAAGAAACTCAACTACAACGTCGGTCCGGCGATTTCGCTGCCGATTTTTGACGGCGGCCGTCTGCGCTCGGAACTGGGCGTGGCGTCCGGTGGTTACGACATGGCCGTGGCCAAGTACAACCAGACGCTGGTGACAGCGCTCAAGGGTATTTCAGATCAGTTGATCAAGCGCGAATCGATGGAAAAACAGCAGGTCTTCGCCGCCGAGTCGGTGCAAGTGGCACAGAAAACCTATGACATCGCCGTGGTCGCGTTCCAGCGCGGGCTGACCGACTACCTCAACGTACTGAATGCCCAAACCCTGCTGTTCAAGCAGCAGCAGATCGAGCAGCAGGTCCAGGCGGCCCGCCTGAGTGCCCATGCCGAGCTGGTAACTGCTCTGGGTGGCGGCCTTGGGGCAGGTTTTGATGTCCCCAGGGATGATCGCTATGTCCCCGACAAACCCCCGGCCGTCATGGCGCTGTTCAATCACTAACCCCCCGATGGCCATTTTGAGAGCCTGTAGATGAACCACTTGCCCGCCCCGGTACGCTGGCTGTATTCCCTGGAATGGCGCCGTGGCTTTTTTGACTGGGCACGCAGTGATGGCGTGACCTGGGTGCATATTTTCAAAGTGCTGGTCGCGGCCTTCCTGACCCTGTGGCTGGCCATGCGTCTTGAGCTGCCGCAACCGCGCACGGCGATGATCACCGTGTTTATCGTGATGCAGCCGCAAAGTGGCCAGGTGTTCGCCAAAAGCTTTTACCGGTTTTTGGGCACCCTGACCGGCTCGGCAGTGATGGTCGCGCTGATCGCCTTATTTGCACAAAACACCGTGTTGTTTCTCGGTGCGATGGCGATCTGGGTAGGTATCTGCTCGGCCGGTGCAGCCCGTTGCCGCAACTTTCGCGCCTATGGTTTTGTGCTGGCCGGCTACACCGCGGCTATGGTTGGCCTGCCTGCGCTGGCGCATCCTGAAGGGGCCTTCATGGCTGCGGTGTGGCGGGTGCTCGAGATCTCGCTGGGCATCCTGTGTGCCACGGTGGTCAGCGCTGCCATTTTGCCTAAAACCGCAGGCGCGGCCATGCATGACGCGCTGTATAAGCGCTTTGGTGTGTTCGCCGGTTTCGTTGCCGAAGGCTTGCGCGGCCAGTCCTCCCAGGAGGCTTATGAAGCCAGTAATGTGCGCTTTATCGCTGAGAGCGTAGGGCTGGAAGGCATGCGCAGCGTAACGGTGTTTGAAGACCCGCACATGCGTCGTCGCAGTGGCCGCCTGAGCCGCCTGAACAGCGAGTTCATGGCCATCACCACGCGCTTCAATGCCCTGCACCAGTTGCTCGCACGTTTGCGCAGCCGTGGCGTGGTGGACGTGGTGTCGGCCATTGAGCCCGAGCTGGAAATGCTCGCTCAATTGCTCGACACCTACTCCGATCGCTCGATGACCGATAAAGATGCGGCCTTGCTGGCCGAGCAACTGGATGTGTTCAAGGCGAGCCTGCCGGGGCACGTCCGTGCACTGCGGGTGAAGTTCCTGGAAAGTGAGCCCGGCTCATCGGACCTTCTGGACTTCAATACGGCTTACGAGCTGTTGTTCCGTTTTGTCGATGACTTGCACAACTATGCACTGACCCACGCCTCGCTGGCCGATCACACCCACGAACGGGAGCGCTGGGATCAGCCCTTTATCTCGCAAACCAACTGGTGGTCTGCCGCTGCCTCGGGGATCAGGGCCGCGTTCATTCTGGTGGTGCTCGGCACCTACTGGGTAATGACCGCCTGGCCCAGCGGCGCCACCATGACCCTGGTCGCTGCCGCCACCGTGGGCTTGTCTGCCGCCACGCCAAACCCCAAGCGCATGGCGTTTCAGATGGCTTGCGGCACCTTTATCGGGGCGCTGGTGGGTTTTGTCGAAATGTTCTTCGTACTCCCCAACATCGACGGCTTCCCGCTGCTGTGCCTGGTGCTGACGCCGGTGATTGTTTTTGGTTCGTTCCTGACTTCGCGGGCCAATTACGCCGGGGTCGGCCTGGGCCTGCTGATTTTTTTCAGCATCGGTTCGGTCCCCGACAACCTGACGATCTACAACCCGTACCAGTTCATCAATGACTACATCGCAATGGTGCTGGGCATGCTGGTCTGCGCTGCTGCGGGGGCAATTATTTTGCCGCCCAACAGCCGTTGGTTGTGGAGCCGTCTGGAGCAGGACCTGCGCGAGCAAGTGGTGTACGCCATCAGCGGCAAGTTGCGTGGCCTGAGCTCCAGCCTGGAAAGTCGTACCCGCGACCTGATGCACCAGGCCTATGGCCTGGCCGCCGGCAAACCCCAGGTACAGCGTGAACTGTTGCGCTGGATGTTTGTGGTGCTGGAAGTCGGCCACGCGATTATCGAGTTGCGTAAAGAGCAGGCGATTTTGCCGGTTCACCCGGCTTACGCCCCGGCCCAGCCGTGGCGTCAGGCCATTCGGGTGATGGGCCGGGCACTGGTCCGGCTGTTTATCGCCCCCAGCGAGAGCAACCTGGAGCGTGCGCTGATTGCCGTCGACCACGCCATTGGCCGGGTGCAATCCACCGACGAACCGTTTGCCCGCAACTTCGACACCTCGGCGCTGGTCCGGGTGCAAAGCTACCTGCACTTTATCCGTACTTCACTGCTCGACCCGCAATCGCCGCTGGCCGCCTACGCCCAGCCGCAAGGACTAGAACATGCCTCGTGAAATCGCCTTCCACGGCGTCTACATGCCCACCATGACCCTGATGTTTTTTATCGCGGCGGGGTTGGCATGGGGCTTTGACCGACTGTTTTCCGGCTACGACCTGTACCGCTTCTTCTGGCACCCGGCGCTGCTGCGTTTGAGCCTGTTTGCCTGTCTTTTTGGCGCCATGGCGCTCACTGTTTACCGTTGAGACCGATCCGATGAAAAAGTTCTTCAGCCTGCTCGCCACCTTGCTGGTTTTGGCCCTTGCGATATGGATCGGCCGAACCCTGTGGGAACATTACATGAACACCCCGTGGACCCGTGATGGACGGGTGCGGGCCGATATCATCAACGTTGCGGCCGACGTCAACGGCTATGTGGTCGGCGTGCCGGTCAAGGATAACCAGTGGGTGAAAAAGGGCGACGTGCTGCTGGAAATCGACCCCGAGCATTACCAGATCGTGGTCAGGCAGGCACAGTCCCTGGTGGCATCCCGCAAGGCGACCTGGGAAATGCGCAAGGTCAACGCCCATCGCCGGGCCGACATGGACAGTCTGGTGATCTCCCGCGAAAACCGTGACGACGCCAGCAACATCGCCGACTCGGCCCTGGCCGATTATCAGCACGCCCTGGCTCAACTGGACGCTGCGCAGCTCGATCTCAAGCGCACCAAAGTGTTGGCCACCGTCGACGGCTACGTGACTAACCTCAATGTGCATCGCGGTGACTATGCACGGGTTGGGGATCCGAAAATGGCCGTGATCGACCAGGATTCGTTCTGGGTGTATGGCTTTTTTGAAGAAACCAAGCTGCCGCACATCCGCGTGGGCGACAAAGCCGATCTGCAAATGATGAGCGGTGAAGTGTTGAAAGGCCACGTCGAGAGCATCTCCCGCGGCATCTACGACCGCGACAACCCCGAGAGCCGTGAACTGGTGGCGGACGTAAACCCTACGTTCAACTGGGTGCGCCTGGCGCAGCGGGTGCCGGTGCGCATCCACATCGATGAAATCCCGGAAGGTTTCCTGCTGGCAGCGGGTACGACGTGTACGGTGATCGTGGATCAGGGCAAGGCCGAGTAATGTGGGAGCGGGCTTGCCCGCGATGGCCACGACGCCGTTTAACTGAAACTGCGCAGTGACTGCATCGCGAGCAAGCCCGCTCCCACACGATCGAGACCGGGGTTCAAACCGCGCAAAACGTCTCGTGCAAATGCCGCCACAGTACCTTGCCGCTGGCGTCTTTCTCAAATACCACGGTGGCGCGGCGGTCGGTGCGGTTGCCGTTATGCTCTTCCTGCAGCTCGCGGTAACTGACCACTGCACCGCCCGCGTGCAGGGCAATACCCTTGAACTCGCTTAGGGTGATGTTCAGGCCCGGGCGCGCACCGCGCAGTTGTTCAAACAGTGCTTCAACGCCATCGATATCCAGCACTGTGCCGCTGGGTGCAATCATCGAAAACTGCGGCGAAAAACGTCCCAGTAGAACTGGCAACACGCCGGGCTCCAGCCCGGAAAACCAGCCTTCAATCTCGACGTGGGTTTCGGTTACAAGGTCGAAGTAGCTCGCATAATCAGTCATCAGGATCTCCAGGTCAGGGTGCGAGCAAGGCAAGCACGCGGGGTGTATCGAGGCGTAGAA
Organism: Pseudomonas sp. MF06569; assembly: GCF_059862735.1. NCBI lineage: Bacteria > Pseudomonadati > Pseudomonadota > Gammaproteobacteria > Pseudomonadales > Pseudomonadaceae > Pseudomonas > Pseudomonas sp. MF06569. The sequence goes on from NZ_JCBCUZ010000010.1 coordinate 71,586, forward strand.
CGGGAATAAGCGGCACCAGCGTCAATGCGCACCCGATGGCAAAGCATAGGGCAAAGGCGTGGTGCGTCGAGGTGATCACGGTCAATGCACCAAACAGGACCATCATCAGCGCCGGGCCAAGCAGAAAACTCAACTGACGGTTGATATTGAAGAGTGCGCTGGCATGACCCATGTGCTCGGGCGAGATGTCGATAAATGCCGTGTTCTGCGCGGTACTGCTGCTCAGGCTGCCGCCAAATCCCATCAGTGCGTACAGCGCCATTGGCAGCCAGGTGCTGGAAGCATCGATCTGGATCAACAGGGCAATGCCCACGGCTTGTGCGCTCATGCCCAGCAGCAACAAGGGTTTGGGGCCAAGGCGGTTGAACTGGTAACGGCTCAATGTAATGCCCAGCGCCGACGCCAGCGCCCAGGGCAGCATCAGCGCACCGGTTTGCGTGGCGCTGAAACCCAGTTGGTGCAAATACAAAATACTCACCAGTTGCGTGCCGATAAAAATGCCGGGAATAAACAGATAGGCAAGCATCGCCACTTGCAGCAACGGGCCTTTGAGCAAGCGGCCCATGCCGATGGCGCCCGCCCGTACTCGTTGATAATCCAGAGGAGGCGGGTTTTGCAGGCGTGGTTCGGATTTTAGCCAATAACCGGCCAGCAGCAGGGTGAGCAGGGCCAGCGGCAGATTGGCGTAAAACACCCAGCGCCAGGACATCGCTTCGACCATCCAGCCCCCCAGAGCTGGCGAGAGTGCGGGCACCAGCAGGGCTACCAGCAAGATCACCGAGGTCAGGCGCGCCCGGTCACGGATCGGAAAGTGCCGATAGGCCATGGCCTGACCGACCGGTATCAGCAGTCCGCCACCGAGCCCCTGAAGCAGGCGCCAGCCAATCAGTGCCTCGATCGAAGCCGCCCGGGCCACGCACCACGACGCCACACTGAACAGCAGCAGGGAAAGTACGATCAGGCGTTTTTCCCCCACCCGCTGTGTCAGCCAGACACTGGGCACGATGATCAGGATCAGCCCGAGCATGTAGGCATTGCCGATCCACGCCAGCTGAGTGACTGAAGCCTGCAGCTCCTGGCTGATGTCCGGGTAGGCAATCGAGGCGGCGAACATGTTGACCAGGTCCAGCGCAAAGCCCAGTAGATACACCCCTGCGATTTTGTTGCGGTAGGCCATGGTCGGCTCCTTGACTGGAGGCCGCACAGTAAGCAGCTTTTGCGTGTGGAGGAACCGTCCGCTCGCTGCTAGATTGTCAAAAATATTTTGACAATAGGTGGAATGTTGCATGGTTAGCCTCGATCGATTCGACACCTTCAAAGCCGTTGTCGAGGCTGGTTCTCTGACGGCGGCCGCAGATCTGCTGGGACAAACCCGTGCTGTGGTCAGTTTCAATATCAAGCGGCTCGAGGCCGAACTGGGTGTGACCTTGCTGACGCGCAACACCCGAAGGCTGGCCCTCACCGAGGCCGGTGAGCGTTTTTATGTGCATTGCCTGAGCATGCTGCAGGCGGCCAGGCTGGCGATTGACGAAGCCCGCAGCGAACACACCCAACTCAAGGGCACCCTGCGTATCACCACCACGGTGGAGTATGCGCTGGCCAAGGTCGTGCCGGCGCTTGAGCTGTTTCGCACCGTGCACCCCGATCTCAATGTGCATTTGTCGACATCGTCGACCCACGCGGATCTGATCTCGGAGCGTTTCGATGTGGCCTTGAGACTGGGCCGGGTTCTTGATTCCAGTCATCGTGCCGTGCAGTTGAGTACGTTCGAGATTGTGCCCGTGGCGTCCCCGTCCTTTGTCGCCAGCGTGGCGCCCATCAACAGCGTGCAGGCCCTGGAGCAAACGCCGTGGCTGGAGCATGGTCGGGTAGGGGAATTGAACATTACCGAGTTGAGCAGTGGCCTGGTCAGGCCTTACCAGCCCAACCCTTCGCGGGCGCGGATCAAAGCGCAAAACTCATCGGTACTGCAGGCTTTTGCCTTGACGGGGCAGGGTGTGGCGATCTTGCCCGACTGGCTGGTCGAGGAGGACTTGCGGGCCGGGCGACTGGTGCGGCTGCTGCCCGGCTGGCAACTGACCCGCCAGGGGGTTTATGCGCTTTACCCTGACACCCGTCATCTACCGCTGAAAGTGCGGGTATTTATCGATTTCATGAAGGCCCATACGTGAACGTGGTTTCGCTCCCACAAGTGCCTGGACATCACAACGATGCGTTCAGCCCAAAGCGTTTCATCAGGATTTTGTGCAGCAGCCTGCGGGGCACCAGTGCCGCCAGCAACGGCATGGCACGGCTGCCATTGCCGTAACGCAGCACTATCGGCGGGGAAGGTTTTTGTACGGCCTTGAGCACCGCTTGAGCGAAGTCTGTTACCGGGGTGGGGTTGTCTTGCGAGGCTTTTGCCCGGGCGCGAATACCCTCACGCACGGGCCACCAGGCGGACTGCTGGTCGATTAACTGTTCGGCCTGGGCACTGGCATTTTTGGCAAAGTGGGTGTCGATAGCGCCAGGCTGCACTTCCAGTACGCGAATGGCAAAAGGTGCCAGCTCCATGCGCAGAGCATCGCTCAATGCATGAACGGCGGCTTTTGAGGCGCAATAGGCTCCCGCAAATGGGGTCACCAGTACACCGGAGACACTGCCGATATTGACCACCAGGCCCTTGCTGCGGCGTAGCGCCGCAAACAGGGCACGGGTGACACCGACCACTGAAAACACATTGGTTTCAAACTGCTGTTGCAAGCCCTCGACGCCGCCATCGAGCAACGGACCCATGGCGCCGAAACCTGCGTTATTGATCAGTACGTCCAGCCCGCCACCGTCTCGTGTCAGGCGTTCTGCCAGCTGTGCCAGCGCCTGAGGGGCGTTCACGTCCAGCAGGACCGCGTTAAATCCCGCCGCTGCCAGTAGGGCCACATCTTCAGGCTTGCGGGCGCTGGCCCACACCTCATGACCCGCTGCCTTGAAGGCGTCGGCCAGGGCGCGACCAATACCACTGGAGCAACCGGTGATCAAAACACGCAGCATGGAAAAATCCTTAGTTGGAAAAACTGCCCTGCAGGCGTTCGGCCCGGAATTCCAGGGTTTGTGGACGATAACCGGCACGCAGGGGCGGCATCGGCAAGCAATCCTGCCAGCTTGCACCCGCCTGCAGTTCTCCGGGGCCGCGGTAGCGAGGGGCGGTATAGAGGTTGTCGGCAAGGTTGACGGTATCGCCCGGAGCATAGGCAGCAATGCGCCAGCCGAGTTCGACCAGTGGTACGTCATTGCTGTTTTTCAGGGTCAGCTGCAATGGCCGGTCTGCCGGGCATTGCGCGGGGTCATAGACGATACGCAGCTCCAGGCGTGCCAGTTGCGCATTTTCGCGGCTGTCCAGCCACGCTACCGAGGCTGCGACTACCGCAAGCCCGAACACTGCCGCCAACGAAACCGGCAAGGCCTTGGCCGGATAGCGCAGCAGCAGGACAAGCCAGGTGATGATCAGTAACACGCCGATAAGCATTGCAAGGTCTCGTTATACGACTGTGGACGCGTAGCGGATTCGCCCAGGCTCACTACCCAGTTTAGGCCCAGGCCCGGGTTTACGGACGATTTAACTCACAACCTTACCTGAGCCGGGGCAATGCCGTTAGTCGTAACTGTCATAGTTGACAGTCGCAGCGCGGCAGCCCCGAGGATTAACTATCGATAACTTCCCGCCTGCGAGTAGTGATGATGTTGGATCAGGATCGTTATACGCCCACCCTGGCTGTTTCGGACCCGCAAGGCCGGACGGTGCGCTCGGTCGCTTATTGCAGTGCTGCCAGCAGCACGGTTGCGGAGGCGCGTGTCAGTCGAATCAAGTTCGATGCAGTGGGCAGGGCTGCGGCGCAATGGGATCCGCGGTTATGGGCGTTGCGGGCAGAGGATCCATCGACCCCGAGCAACCTTGAGAATATGTATTCCCTGTCGGGAGTGCTGTTGACCTCGCGCAGCGTGGATGCCGGTGTGCGGGTCAATCTGACCGGTGAGCTCGGGCAGGTGCTGCACAGTTGGGACGGGCGCTGGAGTCAGCAAAAGGTCGAGTACGACGAATTGCTGCGTCCCACGGCTGTTTTTGAACAGGCGTTGAACAGCTCTGAATCCTGCATTGCGCGTTACGTGTACGGCGCGGCGGATGGGGCTTTTGCCGGGCGTAACCAGTATGGCCAGGTAATCCGCCTCGATAGCCCGGCAGGCACCTGTCATTTCAGTCACTTCTCAATCAAAGGGGCGTTGCTTGCACAACAACAGTATTTTTTGCGGGCGCTGGAGCCGCCGCACTGGCCAGAGCCACTGAGTGATCGCGATGAGCTGCTTGAGTCCGGGGAGGGCGCCACCACGCAGATGGTCTTCAACGCCTTGGGTGAGCTTGTGATGCAAACCGATGCCCAGGGCAACCAGCAGCAGTTTGATCACAACGTGGACGGTCAACTGCGCCAGACCCGGTTGCGCCTCAAGGAGGCCGAGCCGAAAGTGCTGGTGCGCGATATTCATTACAACGCCCAAGGTGAGGTCACGGGTCAAACCGCTGGCAATGGTGTTGTCAGCCTGTTTGATTACGCGCCTCGAACAGGCCGGCTTTTACGTCTGTACGCCAGCCTGCCACAGCAACAACCCTTGCAGGATTTGAACTACGTCCATGACCCGGTCGGCAATATCCTGAGTATCGAGGACAAGGCCTTGGCGGTTCGTCATTTCGCCAACCAGCGCATCGAGCCGATCAACCACTACACCTACGACAGCCTTTACCAACTGGTCGAGGCCACGGGGTGGGAGGCCGGAAGTGACAACCGTGGGCCAGACCAGATTGCGGATCCTCAGGCAGTGGCCTCATACCATCAAGCCTACCGTTACGACGGGGGAGGCAATTTACTGGAACTGGTTCACCAGGGGCCGCAAAGGCATGGGCGCGTGCTGACGGCTGGAAAATACAGCAATCGGTGCCTGGCCGAACACAATGGACAGGCACCCACGCAAGACGAGATTGAGGTAGGTTTTGATCCGTGCGGCAATCTGCGATCTCTGGATAATGCGCGGGCTCTGGGGTGGAATCTGCGCAATCAGCTAAGCGAAGTCAGACCGGTTGAGCGCGAGTCGGGACTCGATGACCGCGAGCATTATATTTACGATGTTGACGGCTTGCGTCAGCGCAAGATCCGTTCGGTACAAACCAATGTCCGTACCGTCATCAGCGAGACTCGCTATCTGCCGGGGCTGGAAGTTCGCATCAACAACGCCACCGGCGAAACCTTGTACGTGATCAGCGCGCAGGCGGGTCGCAACAGTGTGCAGGTGTTGCACTGGAAAGACTCACCCCCCAAAGGGCTAGCCAATCGACAATATCGCTACTCTCTTGGCGATCTTCTGGGCTCTTGCACCCTTGAACTGGACAGCCAGGCCAAGGTAGTCAGTCGCGAAACCTATCATCCGTTTGGCACCACGGCGTTCAGTGAGAGAGGAGATTCGAGCGAAAGCAGCTATCGCACGTTGTGTTACTCGGGCAAGGAGCGGGATGCAACGGGGCTTTATTATTACGGGCTTCGCTATTACATGCCCTGGCTACAGCGATGGGTCAACCCTGATCCCAAGGGTTATCTGGATGGGCCTAATATCTATGCGTTTGTTGGAGGCAACCCGATAACCTTCATGGACGGTGATGGTGCCGTACGCATTGACGTCAGTAACTTGACCAAAGAGCAAAAGAAAGCGATCGACCTTGAGGGGCCGCAGGTCAAGCCTGCCTGGAAGGTACATGATGCCGGTCGGGGCGAAGTAAAACCCAGCAGCAAGACACGAGAGTTGAGTTCTGAAATGTACAACTCTTTCAAACAGGGGCATGCGACTAACCTGATCACTAAAACCCTGTTGATTGAAGGTTCGCCCAATCAATTTGTTGATTTGTGGCGATCACGTAGGGATCCGGCAGACTTTCTCCAGCAGCGTCAGTTTAAACAGGGTACGAGCGCTTATATTCAATGCCGGACCGGTAATTGCGGTGAACACTCGGAAATTGCCTTTAGCCTGCTGGCCAGCACCAAAACCGAGCAACCGGTATTTCGCGTTAATGCTCAGGGCGTTGATCATGCTTTTGTGGTGATCGGCGACCGTCGCCAGATGAGCGATGAAAAACTGGTGATTGTTGATCCGTGGCCAAACTTTCCCATGGTGCATACCGCCGATGTCGGGGAATTCAGAATAGGCAATACGGCAGAAACAGCAGGCAGGGACGCAGATCCTGCGTTTCGATTGGATGATGCAACATTGAGGGGCAACAGCGAAATGTCGTTCCCTGTGTTAGCGATCACGGGAGGTGTCAGCGATAAGCGTAGAAAACTAATCAAGGAATATGATGACAACGCCAAAGCCCGGAGCCGAACAGGCAAGTCGCCGCTCTTTGAACAGTTGTTTTCAATTGAAGATAAATATCGGGGCATGTTGTACATGAAGTCGGGCAAGGAAAAAGTATTCAATAACTTGCCTGCCAGTTATGTGAATGACCGCATGAAACATTACTCAAGTTACATGAATGTTCACTACGGTTTGCAGTGACGTCAGTGAGGCGGGTGCAGTCAGCATTGGCTGGCTGCACCGCGTCCGTCATTGTGGGGCGTGGTCGCGCAAAAACACCAACAGATCAGGCCTGGACTGTTCAGCGCTAAAGCGATAGCCCTGCTCATCGAACTGCTTGAGGTGATCCGGGTTGTTGATGCGCTCCTTGATCACAAACCGGCTCATCATGCCGCGGGCTTTTTTCGCATAAAAGCTGATGATCTTGTGCTGGCCGTTTTTCAGATCCTTGAACTCGGTATTGATGATGCGTGCGTTCAAAGCCGACTTTTTGACCGCCGAGAAATACTCGTTGGACGCCAGGTTGAGCACGACGTCATCGGCCTGTTCGGCCAGGGCCTCGTTGAGCCATTCGCTGATTTGCGTGCCCCAGAACGCGTACAAATCCTTGCCCCGGGCATTGGCCAGCTTGGTGCCCATCTCCAGGCGATACGGCATCATCAGGTCCAGCGGGCGCAGCAGGCCATACAGCCCGGAGAGCATGCGCAGATGGGTTTGCGCGTAGTCAAAATCCGCTTCGCTGAAGTCGACGGCATTGAGGCCGGTGTACACATCACCCTTGAAGGCCAGCAGTGCCTGCTTGGCATTTTCGGGGGTGAAGGCGGGAGTCCAGCTGCCGAAGCGCGCCGCATTGAGGCCCGAAAGCTTGTCGGACAAGTGCATCAGCTCGCCAATCTGTTGCGGGCTCAGTTCGCGCAATTGTTCGATCAGTTCCTGGGAGTGGTCCAGATACTGTGGCTGGGTGAAACGTGCTGTGGCGGGCGGCGTTTCGTAATCGAGGGTTTTAGCGGGTGAAATCACCATCAGCATGAGTTCGTCTCCTTTAAGCGTCGGGGGATTCTAGGGGGTTGGGCGGTTTGACTCCACCTATGACGTTGATAGAGGGCAAATACAAAATCCTGTAGCCGCTATAGTGCTGCCAGTTTTCACAGGGAGATTGACCCGTGCGCATTGCTCTTTTTTTCTCGGCCTGGCTGGTGTGCCTGGGGGCTGTTGCAGCACCCAATGAACCGGCGACGCTGGGTCGCAGCGCCTGGCCCGAGCAGTTGATCAGCCCGGCCTTGTTCGATGTGGCCTCAAGGGCCGAAATTCTTGCCTTCGCCCATGCCTTGCTGGCCAGCGAGGTGCTGGATGAAAACGCACTGAAACAGCGCCTGGGTCTGAAAAACATCAACCAGGATGCCATCAATCATGTGCGCAAGCGGATGTGGCAGCGGCTGTTGGCCAACTACAACGTTGCCCAGCAAAGCTGTGATCAGGATGCCTCGTTTTGCTATTACGTTGACGGCATGGACAGCTTGCGCGAGCAGGCGGGCAAGTTTGCAGTGGCCGATGACTCGTTTTATGCGGCCTGGGCTGAGCCAAGCCGTGAGTTTCACCGGCGTTATCTGGATGAGCAACTGCGCAAGGCCGCGCTGTTCCCGCAAATCAGCAGTGAAATCGAGCTGTTCGGCGAGCAGGAAAGTAACGGCGTCGGGATGCATGATCGGCTGTTTGTACTGACCTTCGACAGTGGTCCCTCCCAATTGCCGGGTACCACCGACTGGTTGACCGACTACTTGCGCAAGCAGTCCCTGAGTGCGAGGTTTTTTGTGTTGGGTAACAGCCTGCAAGTACGACTGGACAAAGGCGGTGAGCGGGCGCTGCAAGCACTGTACAAGGGGCAGTGCGTGGGTGTGCAGGGCTGGGAGTATCGCTCCCACAGTCATTGGCAAGAGTGGCAGGACTCGATTTTACGCAGCGTTGACCTGGTCAAGCAGGTTGTGCCGCACAACTATCTGGCACAGTTTCGCCCGCCCTACGGGCAGCGGCGGGCAGATAGCGGGGCGTTTTTCCAGAGGCAGGGCTTGCAGGTGTCGCTGTGGGATATTGATGCCCAGGACATGGCGGCCAACCTGAGTGGCGAGGAGTCGGCACAGCGGGTGTTGAGTCTGATGCTGCTGTGGCGTCATGGCGTGATCAAGTTTCACGACACCCAAGACAAAATTCGTACCGCGTTGCCCTGGTTACTCAAGGCGACGGCACAGAGCGGGCTGGGTTGGGAAGACTGCGAAGTGCTGTAGAAACATGCAGTTAATATATGACTTTAGCCCTGCTTAAGGCATTCGCCAAGGCGATTCGTCACTCAAAAAAATAAAGTGTGTTATCGCTAAAAAAGCTTTTTTTTGTCACACATTTAGGAGTATTACGAAGACAGACGGCCGAAACCTGCGACACAGGTGGCGTCTTCCAAGACCCATCGGGCAGGGTATACGGCAGTCACTTCGAGGCGCAGCACTGTTGTGGTATTGCGTCGACTGGCTCCCACAAAGGTGACCGAGTATGGATGATCACGGACGCACTCCTTCTTCCAACCAGCCAATCCTTTATGTACTCGATACCAATGTTCTGATTCACGATCCAAACGCACTGCTTAACTTCGAGGAACACCACGTCGCGATCCCGATGACGGTGCTCGAAGAACTCGACAAGCTCAAGACCGGCAAGTTACTGGTGGCAGCCGAGTGCCGTCAGGCCATCCGTTTGATTGACCAGTTGCTGGGGGTTGCCAGCCCTGAGGATGTCGAAAAGGGTGTGCCGATCCAGCGAGGCAAAGGCGCACCCAAGGGCTTTCTGTCGATCATGATGAGCAAGCGCCGGGAACCCAACGCGCTGTTGCCTGAAAACCTCAACGACAACATCATCATCAACCAGTTGATTGACCTGCACGCCCGTGAGCCGAAGTTGCGCGTGGTGCTGGTCACCAAAGACATCAACATGCGCCTCAAGGCCCGGGCCTGCGGGATCGAGTCCGAGGATTACAGCACCGACCAACTGGTTGACGACGTGTCGATGTTGTCGCGCGGTTATCACACCATGACCGGCTCTTTCTGGGACCGGGTCAACAAAGTCGAAACCCGTCAGGGGCATGGCCGTACCTGGCATCAGGTGCAGATGAACGAAAACCTGCCGGCGGTGCATATCAATGAATTCATCATCGATGAGCAGGGCTTTGTCGGCTGGATCAAAGAGGTGCGCAAGGACCAGTTGCTGATTCTGGACATGCATCAGGAGCCGTTGCTGCATCAGGAAGCCTGGGGTTTGAAACCACGGGATATTTACCAGGGGCTGGCGCTGTTTGCCTTGCTTGACCCGGATATTCATCTGGTCAACCTGTCGGGTGCGGCGGGTTCGGGCAAGACCATCCTGGCGCTGGCGGCGGCGATTGAACAAACCATGGTCAGCAAGCGCTACCGGCGGATTATCTGTACCCGCAGCGTGCAGGGCCTGGATCAGGAAATCGGCTTTTTGCCAGGCACCGAAGCCGAGAAAATGGAACCTTGGCTGGGGGCCATTACCGACAACCTCGAAGCTCTGCACATGGATGACGAAAACACCCACGGCAGCGTCGACTACATCCTGAGTAAAGTGCCGTTGCAGTTCAAATCCCTGAACTACATTCGCGGTCGCAGCTTCCAGCAAAGCCTGATTTTGATCGATGAGTGTCAAAACCTGACACCGCACCAGATGAAAACCATCATCACCCGTGCGGGCGCCGGTTCCAAAGTGGTGTGCCTGGGCAACCTGGCACAGATCGATACACCGTACCTGTCAGCCACCAGTTCGGGGCTGACCTACCTGACGGAGCGTTTCAAAGACTTCCCCAACGGCGTGCACATCGCGCTGCAAGGGGTGCCACGTTCGATTCTGGCCGAATACGCCGAATCTCATTTGTAACCGTTTGAAGGTGGGAGCGGGCTTGCTCGCGATGAAAGTGGCGCGGTGTTTCAGATTGCACCGCGCCGTCTTCATCGCGAGCAAGCCCGCTCCCGCCGTTGTTTTGGCTACATGTCTGGTAACCCGGTTTTGTAAGGTAAGCTGGCGGAGGTTGCGCGCCGGGCCCTTGGGTCTTGTTGAATCTGGTAATGCCGCGCTGCCCTGGAGTTGACCAAGACAGGAGCGTCGGGGTGTTACTGCGCAATATTGATTTGAATCTGCTGGTGGTGCTCGATGCGCTGCTCACGGAAAAACACGTGACCCGCACCGGTGTCCGTTTGCACCTGAGTCAGCCAGCCATCAGTCATTCGCTGAGCAAACTCAGGGTGTTGCTCGATGACCCGTTGTTGATTCGTCAGGGCAACGACGTGGTGCTGAGCGCGTTGGCGCAAAATCTTCAGGCACCGCTCAAGGCGATCCTTGGACAGATCGAAGCGCTGCTCGGCCAGTCCATCGATTTTGTGCCCGCCGACTCACAGCGCACCTTTCGCGTGGCGATGTCCGATTACGGCGCCGCTATTGTGTTGCCAAAATTGCTGGTGCAATTGCGGGCCAAGGCCCCTGATACCTCGCTTGTGGTGGTCCAGGACAGCCGCCTGGGCATGCTGGAGCAGATCGAACAAGGCAAGATCGACCTGGCCCTGGGGGTTTTTGCGGGGTTGCCGGCGGATGTTTCCAGCGATGTGCTGTTTGAAGAAACCTTCACGTGCCTGCTCGATCGTCGCTCGCTTGCGGACAATGCCGTGCTCGATCTGGAGAGTTATCTGGCTCGCCCGCATCTGTTGGTGTCGACGGATGGCAACACACAGGGCGAGGTCGACAACGTATTGCGCGCCCAGGGCCTGCATCGACGGGTTGCGGTCAACGTCCCTCATTGGGGCGCGGCGCCAGGGATGATTGCCGACACTGACCTGATTCTCACGGTGGCCACCCGTACGCTGGACAACCTGTCATATGGCGACACCCTGATAGCGCGGGCGCCGCCCATGACGGTGGCGCCGTTCAACTATGTGCAGGTCTGGCATCAACGTTTCAATGAAGACCCGGCCCATCGCTGGCTGCGAGATCTGATCCGGCAGGTGAGCCCGCCCTCAGCCCCGTGATGCAATGAAAAACCCTGCCAGGACCACGCTGACCCCGAGCAGTTTTTGCAGGCCAGGTGTGTTTTTAGGCAAGCCCAGCAGTCCGAAATAATCGATGAGCAGTGAAATGATCAGCTGGCCCACTACCACTGCCATGATGAAATTCAGCGCACCCAGTCGCGGTACGGTGATCAGAGCCACCGTGATGTAAAACACCCCGGCCAGCCCGCCCAGCCAGATCCACCAGGGACCGGTGATCAAGGCCTCGAGGTTGGGCCGTGGCACTTTGACGATCAGCATCACCAGCGCAATCGCGATACCACTCACCAGCAGTGAGATCACGGTGGCCCAAAAGGGATGCCCCAGCATCAGGCCCAGTCGTGCGTTGCTGCCTGCCTGCAGGGGCACCGCAGCACCGGCCAGCAGGCTCAGGGTAATGGCTATAAAAAGTGGCATAAGGGCTTCTCCAGAGTTTCAACCGTTGTACGGCGAATGGTCGTGGGCGGCCAATTCGATGTTCTGATGCGCGGTATTCGCGGGGTCGATGGCCTTCCACTGAAACTCGGGTTTACAATCGAGTCTCCTGTCTGGAGTACCCCCTGTGCTGACACACTTAGATTCCCAAGGCCGCGCCAACATGGTCGATGTCACCGATAAAGCAGTGACTTCCCGTGAGGCCGTGGCACAAGCGGTGGTGCGCATGCGCCCTGAAACCCTGGAAATGATCGTCAGTGGCGGTCACCCCAAGGGTGATGTGTTCGCGGTGGCGCGCATTGCCGGGATACAGGCGGCGAAGAAAACCTCGGATTTGATCCCGCTGTGCCATCCCCTGATGCTCACCAGCGTCAAGGTTGAACTCAGCGCCCGTGGCAGCGATGCCGTGTTGATCGTGGCGCGTTGCAAATTGTCCGGGCAGACCGGTGTCGAGATGGAAGCCCTGACTGCCGCCAGTGTTGCGGCACTGACGATCTATGACATGTGCAAGGCCGTGGATCGCGGCATGACCATCGAAAACGTGGGTGTGCTGGAAAAGCTCGGCGGCACGAGCGGGCACTTTCAGGCTGACCTGTCATGAAGCTCAACGTGGTGTTTTTTGCCCGCTACCGTGAAGCCCTGGGGCTGGATGGCGAATCAGTGGAAGGTGAATTCACCTCCATCGACGCGTTGCGCGCGCACCTGACGCAACGCGGGGGTGCCTGGCAGGTATTGGCTGAGTCCAACCTGATGTGTGCGCGCAACGAGGAGCTGTGCAAGCTGGATGAAGGGGTGGCAGATGGCGATGAAGTCGCGTTCTTTCCGCCTGTGACCGGAGGCTGAACATGGCGATTCGGGTGCAAGCGGCAGCCTTTGACCCGGGCGCCGAAGTCAACGCGTTGCACGCGGCCGATATGGGCGTGGGGGCGGTGGTGAGTTTTGTCGGTTATGTGCGCGACTTCAATGACGGGCGTGACGTGGCGGGGATGTTTCTGGAGCACTATCCGGGGATGACTGAAAAGGCGCTGACCAACATCATGAATGAGGCCGGGCAGCGTTGGCCCTTGCTCAGGCTTGAAGTGCTGCACCGGGTGGGAGCGCTGGAGCCGGGTGAGCCCATTGTGTTTGTAGGTGTGGCGAGTGCCCATCGCCAGGCGGCATTTGATGCCTGTGCATTTGTGATGGACTACCTGAAGACCCGTGCCCCGTTCTGGAAAAAAGAACAGACCAATGACGGCCCGCGCTGGGTTGAAGGGCGGGCCAGCGATGAAGCGGCGGCGGATCGCTGGAAGTAGTCGCTGCCTAGGCGATTGACGCCGGATCGTGGGGCTTGCGCACGGCCCGTACAACAGGGCGCAGCAGTTCGGTCGGTGGTGTTTCGCAGCTGATTTTGCGGCCCAGCAAGGCTTCGATCGACGGCAGTTGATACGAGTCGTCCTCACCGGCAAAGCTGATGGAAACGCCGCTGGCGCCTGCACGGCCAGTACGACCAATGCGGTGTACGTAGTCGTCGGGCATTTCGGGCAGGGTGAAGTTGATCACATGGCTGATGCCGTCAATGTGAATCCCGCGTCCTGCCACGTCGGTGGCCACCAGTACGCGAATCTTGCCTTCGCGAAAGCCTTCGAGGGTCTTGATACGTTTGTGCTGCGGCACGTCCCCCGACAGTTGGGCGGCGTTGATGCCATCACGCACCAGGCGTTCCTCAATGCGGCGTACTTCGTCCTTGCGGTTGGCGAAGACGATGACCCGCTCCCAGCCATTGTCGTTCACCAGATTGAACAACAGTTTGTACTTGTCGGCACCGGCAACGGCATACACGTGCTGCTCAACCATGTCGCTGGCGACATTGACCGCCTCGATTTCGACGATGGCAGGGTCGGTGGTCCATTGCTTGGCCAGGTTCATCACGTCCTCGGTAAAGGTCGCAGAGAACAGCAGCGTCTGGCGCTCGGCTTTCGGCGGCGTTTGACGAATGATCTGACGTACTTGCGGGATGAAGCCCATATCCAGCATGCGGTCGGCTTCGTCGAGCACCATCACCTCGACCATGTCCAGATGCACTTCGCCGCGCTGGTTGAAGTCCAGCAGGCGGCCCGGCGTGGCGACCAGGATGTCGCAATGACGCGCTTCAAGCTGCTTAAGCTGCTTGTCGAAGTCCATACCGCCCACGAACGTCATGACGTTGAGGTCGGTGTATTTGGTCAGGTCGGCGGCGTCCTTGGCGATTTGCACCACCAGCTCGCGGGTCGGCGCGATGATCAGTGCGCGCGGCTCGCCCATGTAACGTTCTTTGGGCGGCGGGGTCTGGGTCAGCTGGCTGATGATCGAGATCAGGAATGCAGCGGTTTTACCCGTACCGGTCTGGGCGCGGCCAATGGCGTCGCGACCGCTCAGGGTATAGCCCAGCACTTCAGCCTGGATCGGCGTGCAGTACGGAAAGCCCAGGTCTTGAATGGCGTGCATCAGCTCGGGGGTGAGCTTGAAATCGTGGAACCGGACTTTGCCTTCTTGTGGCTCGACCGCAAAATCTTCGAGTTTCCATGGAATGACCGGTGGCTTGGGCGCTACTTCACGCCGTGGTTTTGCAGCTTTTGGTTTTTCGAGGCGTGGTTGTTCAGCAGCAGGTTGTGCGTCAGGAGTGCTCACCGGCGCAGCGGCTGGAACAGGAGCAGGAGCAGCACGGCCAGACTGTTGCGCGTCGGTTCGCGGGCCGGGGTTGCTCACAGGTGCGATGGATGCTGGCGCGAGCGGCTCAGCCTCGCTTTTACCGAATATTTTTTTGAGTGCTTTGAGCACGGTCATCTCATCAGTTGGTTAAGGAGTGTACGCCGGGCAGTGTAATGCAAGTCGGGTGCTCGGCGTAGTGAGCGACAGGATGTTTCGGTTTTAGCCCAGGCGTTTCGCCAGCCAGGTACCGATGTCGCGAATTTCTTCGGGTAACACTTCATGGCCCATTGGGTATTCCTGCCATGTAACCGCCACACCTGCGGCTTTTAAGCGCTCATAAGCCGTACGGCCCATAGCGTTTTGGACTACTTCGTCGTACTGCCCATGCAAGCAGAGCGCCGGGATGCGTTGCTGGCTGGCTGACAATGGCAGGGTTTCGCTGAAGGTCGGGGCATAAGTGGAGAGGGCAAGTACGCCACCCAATGGTCCCTGCCATTTCAGGTAGGCGGTGTGCAAGACCACGGCGCCGCCTTGGGAGAAACCGGCCAGAAAAATCCGGTTGGAGTCGATACCGCTCTGGCGCTGGGCCTCGATCAGTTGAATGACCATGTCGGCCGACTCTTCCAGCTCTTCTTCGCTGATGGAACGGGCAGGGCTCATGGCCTTGATGTCGTACCAGCTCGGCATGGCATAACCGCCATTAATGGTCACCGCGCGGGTCGGTGCCTGTGGCAATACGAAGCGTGTGGTCAGCAACGACTGTTGCAGTATTTCGGCCACCGGCATGAAGTCATAGCGGTCGGCACCCAGACCGTGGAGCCAGATAACACAGGCGTCTGCGGTCTTTTGGGGTTGGATGACAAGAGGTTGGGTCATGACTGCTCCATCGTTGTGCATGTGCGCAAACCGGGTGCGCTACAAATGTGCTTGATCGGTTAAAAGTTACAGAAAATGTCGCTTGCTTGAACGTTTTTTCCTGCATTACCTACTGAACTTACTTAAGCAGCAGGAGTGGTACGCGCTTTGCTTTGTGGACAGGGACGTGAATGCGCTCACCTTCGGCGGTAACACTAACAGGCTACTGCCGGTGGGGGGACAGCAAAAATCCCGAGGTTGAAGTTAGACAAGGAATTCAACAGCTCAAGTGAGCGCTTCAGTTTGACGGTTCGTGCGATGCACCCATCGCTCAAGACTTATGCCGCTTGACCCAATAAAAAGCCAACACGGGTCAACAGTGCCTCACAAGGGGGCGGCGGGTCTTGTTCAAACACAACAAAAGCATCACTGGAGGTTTGAATGAAGCAGTTGAAATCCACCCTGGCTCTGGCCACCGCAGCCATCGTGTTACTCAGTGCCAGTGGTTTTGCCCACGCAGGCGCAACCCTGGACAGCGTTAAAAAGAAAGGGTTTGTGCAATGTGGTGTCAGTGACGGATTGCCGGGTTTCTCGGTGCCGGATGCCACTGGCAAGATTCAGGGTATTGATGCAGACATTTGCCGAGCAGTGGCCGCCGCTGTATTTGGCGATGCAACCAAGGTCAAGTTCAGCCAGTTGAACGCCAAGGAGCGTTTCACCGCGCTGCAATCGGGCGAAGTGGACGTGCTGTCGCGCAACACCACCTGGACCAGCTCCCGTGATGCGGGCATGGGCATGGTGTTCGCAGGCGTGACTTATTACGACGGCATCGGTTTTTTGGTCAACAAAAAGCTGGGGGTTAAAAGTGCCAAGGAGCTGGACGGTGCAACCATCTGTATCCAGGCCGGTACCACCACCGAGTTGAACGTGTCGGATTACTTCCGCGGTAACAACCTCAAATACACCCCAATCACTTTCGATACCTCCGATGAAAGCGCCAAGTCGCTGGAAAGCGGCCGTTGCGACGTGTTGACCTCCGACAAGTCGCAGTTGTACGCACAGCGCAGCAAACTGGCGAACCCGAGCGACTACGTCGTATTGCCTGAAACCATCTCCAAGGAGCCGCTGGGCCCTGTCGTGCGCAAGGGCGACGAAGACTGGTTCAGCATTGTGAAGTGGACTCTGTTCGCCATGCTCAATGCTGAAGAGGCGGGCATCACCTCCAAAAACGTCCTGGCTGAAGCCAAGTCGACCAAAAACCCTGATGTGGCCCGTTTGCTGGGTGCTGACGGCGAATATGGCAAAGACCTGAAACTGCCAAAAGACTGGGTAGTACAGATTGTCAGCCAGGTCGGTAACTACGGCGAAGTCTTCGAGAAAAACCTCGGCAAAAATACCCCTTTGGCCATCGACCGCGGGCTGAACGCTCTGTGGAATAACGGCGGCATTCAATACGCACCACCTGTGCGCTGATAGCCCTTTCACCCGGCAGGCCAACTGCCGGGTGATGTTGTCTGATCCATTTTTAGGGGCACTTCATGCAAATTAAAGTCGGCGCACCCAAGCCAAGGCTCAGCCTCGGCGATCCACGTGTGCGTGCGTGGTTATTTCAGCTCATCACCGTTGCGCTGGTGGTGTTCATGGGCTGGTATCTGTTCAACAACACCCAGACCAACCTGCAGCATCGCGGCATTACTTCGGGTTTTGACTTTCTGGAACGCAGTGCCGGTTTTGGCATTGCGCAGCATTTGATCGATTACACCGAGTCCGACAGTTATGCCCGGGTTTTTCTGATCGGTTTGCTGAACACATTGCTGGTGTCGGTCATCGGTATTGTCCTGGCGACGGTTCTGGGCTTTATCATCGGTGTCGCGCGCCTGTCGTCGAACTGGATGATCAGCAAGCTGGCCACGGTGTATGTCGAGATCTTCCGCAATATCCCGCCTCTGCTGCAAATCCTCTTCTGGTACTTCGCGGTCTTTCTGACCATGCCGGGGCCACGCAACAGCCACAACTTTGCCGACACCTTTTATATGAGCAGCCGCGGCCTGAACATGCCTGCAGCTGTTGGTACCGAGGCCTTCTGGCCCTTTGTGGGCAGTGTGGTGCTGGCGATTGCAGCCGTGGTGCTGATGGTTCGCCGGGCCAACAAGCGCTTCGAAGAGACCGGCGTACCGTTTCACAAGTTCTGGGTCGGGCTGGCTCTGATGCTGGTGATTCCGGGCTTGAGCATTGTGTTGTTCGGCACTCCGGTGCACTGGGAAATGCCAGAGCTCAAGGGTTTCAACTTTGTTGGCGGCTGGGTGCTGATTCCGGAGCTGCTGGCGCTGACCATTGCATTGACGGTGTACACCGCGGCTTTCATTGCTGAAATCGTACGTTCGGGGATCAAGTCGGTCAGCCATGGCCAGACCGAGGCTGCCCGCTCGCTGGGTCTGCGTCCGGGGCCAACACTGCGCAAGGTGATTATTCCGCAAGCACTGCGGGTGATTATTCCGCCACTGACCAGCCAATACCTGAACCTGGTGAAAAACTCGTCGCTGGCGGCGGGCATCGGTTATCCGGAAATGGTTTCACTGTTTGCAGGCACGGTGCTTAACCAGACCGGGCAAGCGATTGAAGTCATTGCCATCACCATGAGCGTGTACCTGGCCATCAGTATCAGCATTTCGCTGCTGATGAATTGGTACAACACGCGTATTGCGCTGATCGAGCGATGAGGACGGGACTATGACAACTCATGTTTTTAAACCCGACATGCCGCCGCCGGGCAACCGCATCGGTATCGTTGCCTGGGCGCGGGCCAATCTGTTTTCCAATTGGCTCAACACCTTGCTCACCCTGTTTGCCTTTTACCTGATCTGGCTGATCGTGCCGCCGCTGTTGAGCTGGGCGATCCTTGACGCCAACTGGGTCGGCAGCACCCAGGCGGACTGCACCAAGGAAGGCGCCTGCTGGGTGTTTATCCAGCAGCGTTTTGGCCAGTTCATGTATGGCTACTACCCGACCGGACTGCGCTGGCGTGTAGACCTGACCGTGTGGCTTGCCGTGGTGGGCGCCGCGCCGTTGTTTATCTCGCGCTTCAAGCACAAGGCCATCTGGGGACTGGGCTTTTTGGTGGTCTACCCGATTCTGGCATTCACCTTGTTGCATGGCGGCTACTGGGGCCTGAGCAACGTGGCCACGAGCCAGTGGGGCGGCCTGATGCTGACGCTGGTCATTGCCACCGTGGGCATTGCCGGTGCCTTGCCATTGGGGATTTTGCTGGCGTTGGGCCGACGTTCGGACATGCCCGCCATTCGTGTGGTGTGCGTGACCTTCATCGAGTTCTGGCGCGGCGTTCCTCTGATTACCGTGCTGTTCATGTCCTCGGTGATGTTGCCGTTGTTTCTGCCTGAGGGCATGAACTTCGACAAGCTGCTGCGTGCCTTGATCGGCGTGATCCTGTTTCAGTCGGCGTATGTGGCTGAAGTGGTACGCGGAGGCCTGCAAGCCATTCCCAAAGGACAATACGAAGCGGCTGCGGCGATGGGCCTGGGTTACTGGCGCAGCATGGGCCTGGTGATTTTGCCGCAAGCCCTCAAACTGGTGATCCCCGGCATCGTCAACACCTTTATTGCCCTGTTCAAGGACACCAGCCTGGTGATCATCATCGGTCTGTTCGATCTGCTCAACAGCGTCAAGCAAGCCGCCGCCGACCCGAAATGGCTGGGCATGGCTACTGAAGGCTATGTATTTGCAGCGTTGGTGTTCTGGATTTTCTGTTTTGGTATGTCCCGCTACTCCATGCATCTGGAGCACAAGCTGGACACTGGCCACAAGCGTTAGGAGTGCGACATGAGTGAAGCAATCAAAAAGCCTGCAAGCGCCGAAGGCATTATTCAGATGCAGGGCGTCAACAAGTGGTACGGCCAGTTCCATGTGCTCAAGGACATCAACCTGAACGTCCAGCCAGGCGAGCGCATTGTGTTGTGCGGGCCTTCGGGCTCCGGCAAGTCGACGACCATTCGCTGCCTCAATCGCCTCGAAGAGCACCAGCAGGGGCGCATCGTGGTTGACGGGGTTGAGTTGACCAACGACATCAAGCAGATCGAGACGGTACGGCGCGAAGTGGGCATGGTGTTTCAGCACTTCAACCTGTTTCCGCACCTGACCATTCTGCAGAACTGCACGCTGGCGCCGATGTGGGTGCGCAAGATGCCCCGGCGCCAGGCTGAAGAAATTGCCATGCATTATCTGGAGCGGGTTCGAATTCCGGAGCAGGCGCACAAGTTTCCGGGGCAGTTGTCGGGCGGCCAGCAACAGCGTGTGGCGATTGCCCGGGCGTTGTGCATGAAACCAAAAATCATGCTGTTCGATGAGCCGACTTCAGCGCTCGATCCGGAGATGGTGAAAGAGGTGTTGGACACCATGATCGGCTTGGCCGAAGACGGCATGACCATGCTCTGCGTGACCCACGAAATGGGCTTTGCCCGCACAGTGGCCAACCGGGTGATCTTTATGGACA
This sequence comes from Pseudomonas sp. MF06569, assembly GCF_059862735.1. Lineage (NCBI taxonomy): Bacteria > Pseudomonadati > Pseudomonadota > Gammaproteobacteria > Pseudomonadales > Pseudomonadaceae > Pseudomonas > Pseudomonas sp. MF06569. The sequence goes on from NZ_JCBCUZ010000010.1 coordinate 91,518, forward strand.
AGGGCGAAATCGTGGAAGAGGCTGCCCCGAATGACTTCTTCGACAACCCGCAAAATGACCGGACCAAATTGTTCCTGAATCAGATTTTGCATTGATTCAACCGCTGTAGCCGCAGCCCAAGGCTGCGGCTACAGGCTATTCGTGTCGCTGCTGTTGTTTTTGCACCAGCAGCGCATTGATATCGGTGCACTCATTGATGGCCTGTAATTCCCGAACCAGTTCGGGATGGCGATCCAGCAAGCGCATCAGCACAAACAAGGGTTTCGGTGGTTCGACCTCGGCACGTTCATAACGGCTGAACGCATTGTGGCCACCCCCCGACAGCAGTTGCACAGCACTTTTTTGAGTGAAATGTAGTTTGCGCCGAATGCGCTTCATCTCATCAGCTATCACCTGCTTGGCATCTTCAATCAGTTCATCTCCTGCCCGGGCATAACGCTCTGCACTGGGAGCATCGAACTCGACCTCTGCGCACTCCGTGCATTCATGGCCGCTCAGGCTGTGCACCATCCGGTTCATTTGCTTGAAATTCACATTGAAGCTACGCCCTTTGAAGGCGTGCATCGCATTGGGGGCCCCGCAGGCGTAACAGTCATGTTTGCTCATAGGTCTTTTTCCTTGAAAGCGATGACTGGCGGCCCTCCACTCGGGCGATAAGTCACCTTGATATAAATAGCCAAACCGTAGGCCTGTGCGTGATAGACGTCTTGCCAGACCTTGTGGTCTGAGTGGGTCGACATCGATTTGTACAGCGCCCGGCGTTCTAAAGAAGCAATGACCCGCTGCATTTGCGCCAGGGTCAGGCCCATGGTTCGTCCGCCATCCAGGGCGCTTTTGGTAAACGCTACAGCGCCAAGCCGTTGTGCGTCGGCTTGAATGCACTGGAGGTTGTAGTGAGGTGTTTTCTTTTCCATAAGAGGCAGCCTCGATTTTTTAAAATACCCTTTAAGGGTTGTCGATTCAATGCTCAATCAGCATTTTTTTGGGGCACTTAATCTGTAGTTGATTGCCGATGTGAAGACGTCTCGCTAACATGTCGGAAAATTCATCCTATGATTGGATGAAAAGGTGAATTCAATGACAGACGCTTCTCCACTGATAAAACGTTCCCTGGTTGACCAGGCGCTTGAGCAACTGCGTGCGCGAATAAACAACGGCACCTGGGCGGTGGGGCAGCGTTTGCCGACCGAGCCGGAGCTTGCGGCGCAACTGAACATCAGCCGTAACACCGTGCGTGAAGCCATGCGCGTGCTGGCATTCGCCGGGCTGATCGAAATCCGTCAGGGCGATGGTAGTTATCTGCGAGGGCGAGTCGACCCGATGGACACGTTGCGTGCCTTGTCATCCTGCTCAATGGAGCAGGGTCGGGAGATGCGGCACATCCTTGAGGTTGAAGCCGTTGGCCTGGCGGCCTTGCGTCGTACGGACGAGGACTTGCGGCTGCTGCATCAGGCGCTCGATGCAAGTGGCGAGCACTATCACGGTGAGCTCGATACCTATATTTGTTGCGACCTGGTGTTTCACCAGCGGCTGATAGATGCCGCACACAACCCGGCCTTGAGCGAGCTGTATCGCTACACCTCCAGCGTTGTGACCAACCATTTGCGCAAGACGATGGATGTTCATCCCAGGCGTCAATTGGTGTTCGACCTGCACGTCGAGCTACTCGAAGCCGTAGAACAACAAAACCCGCAACGGGCCATGGCGTTATGCCGGACGTTGATCAATGAACCCTGAGCCGGAGCACGCCATGACTCAACCTTTGTCAGTCGCCAATGCCAGCGCCGAGCCCGCTCGTCATCTGGATGAGCTGGAAGCGTTGCTGATCGATGCTGAGATAGACGACGAACAGGTGCAGCAAACGCCCCCGGTCGTGCTGAGGCCGTGGTTGCTGCTATTGGGCCTGGTACTGGTGGCGCTGAACCTGCGTCCGGCATTGTCGAGCATGGCGCCGCTGCTGGGAGAAGTGTCGGACAGCCTGGGGCTGTCGGCAGCGCAGGCCGGTTTATTGACCACTTTGCCGGTGCTTTGCCTGGGACTGTTCGCGCCTTTGGCACCGATTCTGGCCCGGCGTTTTGGTACTGAGCGGGTGGTACTGGGAATTCTGGTGGCACTGGGCGGCGGCATCGTTCTGCGCAGTTGCCTGGGGGAGGCAGGGCTGTTTGCCGGGAGCATTCTGGCGGGCGCCAGCATTGGCATCATCGGCGTGCTGTTGCCGGGCATTATCAAGCGTGATTTCGCAGGGCATGCCGGGACCATGACCGGTGTCTACACCATGGCCTTGTGCCTGGGCGCGGCACTGGCGGCGGGCGCGACGGTACCACTGAGCGAGTCGTTGGGTCAGAGCTGGGCACTGGGACTCGGCTTCTGGGCCTTGCCGGCTCTGGTTGCGGCCATTTTCTGGCTGCCCCAAGTGGGCAAGCGTCAGGGCTCACACAATGTTGCTTATCGGGTGAGTGGCCTGCTGCGTGATCCGCTGGCCTGGCAAGTGACGCTTTACATGGGCTTGCAGTCCTCGTTGTCCTATATCGTTTTTGGCTGGTTGCCCTCCATTCTGATCGGGCGCGGTTTGACCCCGACCCAGGCCGGGCTGGTGATGTCGGGCTCGGTCATCGTGCAATTGCTGACTGCACTGACAGCGCCCTGGCTGGCCACGCGGGGCAAAGATCAGCGGCTGGCCATTGTGCTGGTCATGAGCATGACCCTGGCCGGGCTGTTCGGCTGCCTGTATGCCCCCATCGAGGGCTTGTGGGGCTGGGCGATTGTGCTGGGCCTGGGGCAGGGCGGTACGTTCAGCCTGGCGTTGACGCTTATCGTATTGCGTTCGCGGGACGCTCATGTTGCGGCCAACCTGTCTGGCATGGCCCAGGGTATTGGTTACACCGTGGCCTCCATGGGGCCGCTGGCGGTCGGGATCGTGCATGAGGTCACGGGCGGCTGGAGTGCTGTGGGCTGGATTTTTGCCGTGGTGGGCCTGGGGGCTATCGTCGCCGGGCTCGGCGCGGGACGTTCCCTGTATGTGAATGTGCAGAGCGAGAAAATCTGAGGGCCATAGTGTTTCTGTTCATGGCAGATTATCGTGCACGGATTACTGACCCGCACGGACCCTGCCATGAGCCAAGACCATCAAGCATTGATCACTCGTTTCTACCAGGCCTTCCAGCAGCTCGATGCACAAGCGATGGCGGCCTGCTACACCGATGACGTCTTGTTCAGCGATCCGGTTTTTGGTGAATTGCGTGGCCAGGATGCCGCAGACATGTGGCGCATGCTGACCTCGCGGGCCAAGGATTTCAGCCTGACTTTCGATCAGGTCCAGGCTCAGGGGCAGCGCGGCAGCGCACACTGGGTGGCAACCTACGTGTTTGGCCAGACCGGGGCCACGGTGGTCAATGATATTCAGGCGCAGTTTGTGTTTCGCGACGGCAAGATTTGCGAGCACCACGATCACTTTGACCTGTGGCGCTGGTCGCGTCAGGCATTGGGCACCAAGGGCTTGTTGCTGGGGTGGACGCCGCTGGTGAAGAACGCCATCAGGGCTCAGGCGCAAAAAGGACTCAAGGCCTTTCAGGGCAGCCGTTGAAAGTGAGCGAAAAACCGTGGTTCGTTTATCTGGTGCGGGCCGCCAATGGCGCTCTGTACTGCGGGATCAGCGATGACCCGGTGCGCCGTTTTGCCAAACATCAAAGCGGTAAGGGCGCACGCTTTTTTGCTTCAAGCCCGGCAGTGGCCTTGGTGTATGTCGAATCCTGGCCTGACAGGGGCGAAGCCTTGCGCCAGGAACGACTGATCAAAAAGCTCAGGAAGAGCGCCAAGGAATGCCTGGTGCAAAGTCAGGCGCAAGGGGTTATTTCAATGCCGCCAGTATCGCATCCGGCTTGAAGTCCCTTATCAGCGTGCCGTTCACGTCCAGTATCGGAATTCCGCGTCCGCCCAGCGCTTCGTAAGCCTGGCGGGCGACCGCGTCTTTCTCGATATCAAACTCCTTGAACGGGATGCCTTTCTCATCCAGAAACCGGCGCGTCGCCTTGCAGTAGCCACACCATTGCGTGGAGTACAGCACCACACGGGCGCTGGCCCGGGTTTGCTCGGAGACGACACCCGAGGGATTGAGTACACGCTCGATCTTGCCCCAGTTCTGGAAGATGACCACCACCACCAGAACAAACAGGACTTTCTTCAAAATACCGTTGAGCATTATTTGCTGCGCTTGAGCTGGTCTAGCAGTTGGGTCGGCAAGCCCTTGATCACCAGCGTGCCGGCTTCTTCGTCGAACTCTACCTTGGAGCCCAGCAGGTGGGCTTCAAAGCTGATAGACAGGCCCTCAGCGCGCCCGGTGAAGCGGCGGAACTGGTTCAGGGTGCGTTTGTCTGCCGGGATCTCGGGAGAAAGGCCGTAGTCCTTGTTGCGGATATGGTCGTAGAAGGCTTTCGGACGCTCTTCGTCGATCAGCTCGGACAATTCGGCCAGACCCATCGGTTCGCCGATTTTGGCCTGGCTGCTGGCGTAGTCGACCAGGGTCTTGGTTTTTTCGCGGGCGGACTCTTCGGGCAGGTCTTCGCTTTCAACGAAGTCGCTGAAGGCCTTGAGCAGGGTCCGGGTTTCGCCTGGTCCGTCGACGCCTTCCTGGCAGCCGATAAAGTCGCGGAAGTACTCCGAAACTTTCTTGCCGTTTTTGCCTTTGATAAACGAAATGTACTGCTTGGACTGCTTGTTGTTTTGCCACTCGGAAATGTTGATCCGTGCCGCCAGGTGCAGTTGGCCAAGGTCCAGGTGACGCGATGGGGTCACGTCCAGATCCGAGGTCACCGCCACGCCATCGCTGTGATGCAGCAGGGCGATCGCCAGGTAGTCGGTCATGCCTTGCTGGTAATGGGCAAACAGTACGTGACCACCGACTGAAAGGTTGGACTCTTCCATCAGCTTCTGCAGATGCTCGACGGCCACGCGGCTGAATGCGGTGAAGTCTTTGCCGCCGTCCAGGTACTCCTTGAGCCAGCCGCTGAACGGATGCGCGCCGGATTCAGCATGGAAAAGGCCCCATGCTTTGCCTTGCTTGGCGTTGTAGCTTTCGTTGAGGTCCGCGAGCATGTTCTCGATGGCTTGAGACGCGGCCAGTTCAGAGTCGCGGGCATGGAGAACAGCGGGCGTACCGTCGGGTTTTTTGTCAATCAAATGGACGATGCAATGACGGATCGGCATGGGCTTCTCGGCGAGTAATGAGAGGACAGGGGGCGCACCCCGCAAAGGCGCCAAGTGTACCGCACCTGAGCGCTGGGTCGGTGTTTGGGGGGCTTGAGACCACCCGGGACGGCTTTTTTACGGTTTTAAGGCGATAAAGCTGACCAAAAGCCCAGGTAGAGGCGGATATTTAACCGTCTCTGTGCTAGTTTTGCCCGGTCTTGCGCTCGGAAACGGCGTAAAGCGTGCATTCAGCATGTGTCAGGTCGAACCAAACCCCGTTTTAGCTATCTACATCCGCGATTCGTCGTGAAAGCTGGCGGGTGTGCCAGACCCTTGAGATCTGGCTCGATGGCTGACATTGCACTCTGCAAACCAAATGAATTTGATAGGGAAGGAACATCTCAATGGCTATTACTAAAGACCAACTGATCGCTGATATCGCTGAAGCCATCGACGCGCCGAAAACTACCGCGCGTAACGCTCTGGACCAACTGGCTCAGATCGTTGCTGATCAATTGGAAAATGGCGGCGAAATCACTCTGCCAGGTATTGGCAAACTGAAAGTGACCGAGCGTCCTGCCCGTACTGGCCGTAACCCTTCGACTGGCGCTGCCATCGAAATCGCTGCCAAAAAAGTTATCAAGCTCGTTGTGGCCAAAGGCCTGACTGACGCTGTTAACAAGTAAGCATTAAAAAAGCCGCGCTTCGGATCACTCCGAAGCGCGGTTTTTTTATGCCCGCAATTTGTGTAGTCGCTGTCGAGGCACGAGGCTGCGATGGGCTGCGAAGCGGCCCCGCTTTCTCAGGGCCCCTCAGCTCTTATCGCAGCCTTCGGCAGCGACTACAGGATTGCGCGGGGCTTACTTCCAGTTCTTCTCGCGCCACATCTGCTGCTGGTCCTTGTCATGGAAGGTCCAGGCCACAAAGCGGCTTTGCTTGTTGCCCTGGGACATTTCCACGACCTGGCTTTCCCGTGCGCCGGCTTTTTTCAGCGCGGTCTGGATGGCTGGCAAGTTGGAAGCCTTGGACACCAGCACGCTGAACCACAGGATTTGACGCGCAACGTGGACGCTTTCGCGGATCAGTTGCGTGACAAAGCGCTGTTCGCCGCCTTCACACCACAATTCGGCCGCCTGGCCACCAAAGTTCAGAACCGGCAGCTTGCGCTTTGGATCTGCCTTGCCCAGTGCGCGCCATTTACGCTCACTGCCGCGTGTGGCTTCGTCCAGCGAGGCGTGGAACGGCGGGTTGCACATGGTCAGGTCGAAACGTTCGCTGCTTTCCAGCACGTCCAGCAGGATTTTCTGCGGATTAGGCTGCAGGCGCAGGCTGATGGCTTTGTTCAGACCGTTGGACTGCACAATCGCCTTGGCCGCTTTAACGGCAGTCGGGTCGACTTCCGTACCCAGGAACTGCCAGCGATAGTCGCTGTGGCCGATCAGCGGGTAGACGCAGTTGGCACCCATGCCGATATCCAGCACGCGAACGTTTTGCCCGCGAGGGATCTCGCCGTCGTTCATGGTGGCCAGCAGGTCGGCCAGGAAGTGCACGTAGTCAGCGCGACCCGGTACGGGCGGGCACAGGTAGTCGGCCGGGATATCCCAGTGAGCAATGCCGTAGAACGCCTTGAGCAGGGCACGGTTGAATACGCGCACGGCACTCGGGTTGGCGAAGTCGATGCTTTCCTTGCCGTACGGGTTGATGATCACGAATTCGGCCAGTTCCGGGCACACCGAAATCAGCTGTGGGAAGTCGTAGCGGCCCTGGTGGCGGTTGCGCGGGTGCAGGCTGGGCTTGACGCGCGGCTCGACCGGTTTGGCATCGCTGGCAGCCTTGGGCTTGTGGCGTGTTGCTTTGGAAGTGCGTGGGGTAGTCATGTTCAATTCATTCCACAAAAGCAATCGCGGGCAAGCCCGTTCCTGCAGAGTTGAACCCTGCGGGAGCGGTCTTGCCCGCGATCAGGTGCGCAGCGTTATTACAGGCTGGAAATCCGCGCGTGCTGGTCTGCCAATTTGCTCAAGGCCTGTTCGGCTTCGGCCAATTTGGCACGTTCTTTTTCGATGACTTCGGCCGGGGCCTTGTCAACGAACGCGGCATTCGACAATTTGCCGCCCACTCGCGCAACTTCGCCGTGCAAGCGCTGGATTTCCTTGTCCAGGCGCGCCAACTCTGCATCTTTGTCGATCAGGCCGGCCATCGGCACCAGCACTTCCATCTCGCCTACCAGAGCGGTAGCGGACAAAGGTGCTTCGGCGCCGTCTTGCAGCACGGTGATCGATTCGAGTTTAGCCAGCTTTTTGAGCAAGGCATCGTTCTCGGTCAGACGGCGCTGGTCTTCGCTGCTGACGTTTTTCAGGTAGAGCTGCAATGGCTTGCCCGGGCCGATGTTCATTTCGCCACGGATGTTACGCGTGCCGAGCATCAAGCCCTTGAGCCATTCGATATCGTCTTCGGCCGCCTGGTCGATGCGTGCTTCGTTGGCCACTGGCCACGGTTGCAGCATGATGGTCTTGCCTTCAACGCCGGCCAGCGGCGCGATGCGCTGCCAGATCTCTTCGGTGATGAACGGCATGAACGGATGCGCCAGACGCAAGGCAACTTCCAGTACACGAACCAGCGTGCGACGGGTGCCGCGCTGACGTTCTACCGGAGCGTTTTCGTCCCACAGCACAGGCTTGGACAGTTCCAGGTACCAGTCGCAGTACTGGTTCCAGATGAACTCGTACAGCGCTTGTGCGGCCAGGTCGAAACGGAACTGGTCGAGGTGACGGGTCACTTCGGCTTCGGTGCGCTGCAGTTGCGAGATGATCCAGCGGTCGGCCAGTGACAGCTCGTAGGCTTCGCCGTTCTGGCCGCAGTCCTCGCCCTTGTCCAGCACGTAACGTGCGGCGTTCCAGATTTTGTTGCAGAAGTTGCGATAGCCTTCAACGCGGCCCATGTCGAACTTGATGTCGCGACCGGTAGATGCCAGCGAGCAGAAGGTGAAGCGCAAGGCGTCGGTGCCATAGCTGGCGATGCCGTCTGCGAATTCGTCGCGGGTCTGTTTCTCGATTTTCTTCAGCAGTTTTGGCTGCATCAGGCCGGTGGTGCGTTTGGCCACCAGGTCTTCGAGTTCAATGCCGTCGATGATGTCCAGCGGGTCCAGGACGTTGCCCTTGGACTTGGACATCTTCTGGCCCTGACCGTCACGTACCAGGCCGTGTACATACACGGTCTTGAACGGAACTTGCGGGGTGCCGTCTTCGTTTTTCACCAGGTGCATGGTGAGCATGATCATCCGGGCAACCCAGAAGAAAATGATGTCGAAGCCCGTCACCAGCACGTCAGTGGAGTGGAAGGTTTTCAGCGCGTCGGTTTTTTCCGGCCAGCCCAGGGTGGAGAACGTCCACAGGCCCGAACTGAACCAGGTGTCGAGTACGTCGTTGTCCTGTTGCAGCGCAACGTCCGGGCCCAGGTTGTTTTTGGCGCGGACTTCAGCTTCGTCGCGGCCTACATAGACCTTGCCCGACTCGTCGTACCAGGCCGGGATACGATGGCCCCACCACAGCTGGCGGCTGATGCACCAGTCCTGGATGTCGCGCATCCACGAAAAGTACATGTTTTCGTACTGTTTAGGCACAAACGCGATGCGCCCGTCTTCCACGGCTGCAATGGCTGGTTCTGCCAGAGGCTTGGTCGATACGTACCACTGGTCCGTCAGCCACGGCTCGATGATGGTGCCGGAGCGGTCGCCTTTCGGTACTTTCAGGGCGTGATCGTCAACGCTGACCAGCAGGCCTGCTTCGTCAAAATCAGCAACGATTTGCTTGCGCGCTTCGAAGCGGTCCAGGCCGGCGTATTTGGCCGGCAGGGTGCCGTCGACGGTTTCGTTGAGCTTGCCGTCGAGGTTGAACACCTGGGCAGCAGCCAGCACTTTGGCGTTTTTGTCGAAGATGTTCAGCAGCGGCAGGTTGTGGCGCTTGCCGACTTCGTAGTCGTTGAAATCGTGGGCCGGGGTGATCTTCACGCAACCGGTGCCGAATTCAGGGTCGCAGTAGTCGTCCGCGATGATCGGGATACGACGGCCAACCAGTGGCAGCTCGACGAACTTGCCGATCAGGGCCTTGTAGCGTTCGTCTTCCGGGTTAACGGCAACAGCGGCGTCGCCCAGCATGGTTTCCGGACGGGTGGTAGCAACCACCAGGTAGTCCAGACCTTCTGCGGTCGTTGCGCCGTCAGCCAGCGGGTAGCGCAGGTTCCACAGGAAACCTTTCTCGTCGTGGTTTTCCACTTCAAGGTCGGAAATGGCGGTGTGCAGCTTGGTGTCCCAGTTGACCAGGCGCTTGCCGCGATAGATCAGGCCGTCTTCGTGCAGGCGTACGAAGGCTTCTTTCACGGCTTCTGACAGGCCGTCATCCATGGTGAAGCGTTCGCGGCTCCAGTCTACGGACGAGCCAAGGCGACGGATCTGACGGCTGATATTGCCGCCGGACTGGTCTTTCCATTCCCAGATTTTATCGAGGAATTTTTCGCGACCCAGGTCGTGGCGGTTCAGACCTTGTGCTTCGATCTGACGCTCAACCAGCATCTGGGTGGCGATACCCGCATGGTCGGTGCCCGGCTGCCACAGGGTGTTGCGACCCTGCATGCGGCGGAAACGGATCAGGGCGTCCATGATCGCGTTGTTGAAACCGTGACCCATGTGCAAGCTGCCGGTGACGTTCGGCGGCGGGATCATGATGGTGTACGGGTCGCCCGCGCCTTGCGGGGCAAAATAATTCTCTTCTTCCCAGGTTTTGTACCAGGAAGTTTCAATGGCGTGCGGCTGGTAGGTCTTATCCATGCGCGGCGGGACCCTATTGGCATTAATTCAGGAAAGCCGACAAGTATAGCGGGGTGGGACTGCGCGGGGAACCTATTGCTGTTGTGGGAGCGGGCTGGCTCGCGATACGGGCGACGGGGTGCATCTGGTTCATCAAGGCGCTGCAATCGCGAGCAAGCCCGCGCCCACAGGGTCAGCTTTGATGTTGTGCGAGCAAGCGCTCCATATGCGCATCGAGGCGGCGTTTGATCTCGGTTTCGATGTGCGGGGCGAAGTCGTTGATCACGTCCTGCATGATGGCCTGGGCTGCCGTGCGCAGCTCTTTGTCCAGATGCACCAGCAGTGCGTCCGGGGCTTTTTCTGCCACGGGTGCCGGGGTAATGCCGACCAGCGGTATTTGCTCGGGCTCGGGTTCTTCGCTGATGACTTCAGACAACAATGGAATCTGCGCGTCTTCACCGCCCACCATCTCGGTCAGCAGCGGCGGTTGCAGGCCCTCATCGCCGAGCAGCTTGCGAATGGACTCAAGATCATCGAGCAGGTGTGCAGCTTTTTGCGGCGAATTGGAGGTGTCCATCGTGTGCTCAGAGTCGTTGTAGCTTGTGGTCTTGCAGAGGATAGCCCTGTTCACGGTAGAAGCGGAAACTCTCCCGTGCGGCCAGTCGGACGGTGGGGTCTTCGACCACCACTTCAGCCACGCGGGCGAAGCGTTTGAAGAATTCGGGGACTTTGAGGTCCAGGTTGATCAGTAAGTCCTGATGGCTTGGCGGTGCTTCTGTGCAGCCCATGACAACGACGCCGTCGGGTTCGTCTTCGGTGTTGCTGTGGGGCACGAAGCTTTCGCCCTTGAAGCGCCACAGGCGTTCATCCAGATCCTGACGTTGAGCGCTGTCGGTGCAGTGTAAATACACCCTGTGGCCCAGACGCCAGGCCTTTTCGGTGAGTTTGCAGGCGAAATCCAGCCGCGCGGAAGGTTCGGCGCTGGGCAGGATATAAAAGTCGACCTTGGTCAACTCGGTGTTGGGTTCCGGGGTCATTGCGGTTCCTGAATCGGGACCGCGCCGCCGTCAGGCGGCGCAGCCTTCGATTGTCAGCTTCAAGCGTTGGCGCGATCGAGCAGGTATTGAGTCAGCAGGGGTACAGGGCGGCCACTGGCACCCTTGTCCTTGCCGCCGCTGACCCATGCCGTGCCGGCGATATCCAGGTGAGCCCAGTTATAGGCCTTGGCGAAGCGCGACAGGAAGCAGCCTGCGGTAATGGCGCCACCTTTGGGACCGCCGATGTTGGCCATGTCGGCGAACGGGCTGTCCAGCTGTTCCTGGTACTCGTCGAACAACGGCAGTTGCCATGCACGGTCGTCTGCCAGTTTGCCGGCTTCCAGCAGTTGGCCGATCAACTCGTCGTTGTTGCCCATCAGGCCGGAGGTGTGAGCGCCCAGCGCAACCATGCAGGCGCCGGTCAGGGTGGCGATGTCGATCACGGCCTGAGGCTTGAAGCGCTCGGCGTAGGTCAGTGCATCGCACAACACCAGGCGGCCTTCGGCGTCGGTGTTGAGGATTTCGACCGTCTGGCCGCTCATGGTGGTCACGATGTCGCCCGGGCGTGCAGCACCGCCGCTCGGCATGTTCTCGGCGCACGCCAGGATGCATACCAGGTTGATCGGCAGTTTCAGTTCCAGTACGGCGCGCAGTGTGCCGAACACGCTGGCAGCACCGCCCATGTCGTACTTCATTTCATCCATGCCGGCGCCCGGCTTGAGGCTGATGCCGCCGGTGTCGAACGTAATGCCCTTGCCGACCAGTACGTACGGTTTTTCGGATTTCTTGCCGCCTGCGTAGTTCATTACGATCAGGCGAGGTGGCTGGTCACTGCCCTGGCCTACGGCATAGAACGCGCCCATGCCCAGATCCTTGATTTTCTTCTCATCAAGAATCTCGACTTTCAGGCCTTTGAATTCCTTGCCCAGATCCTTGGCCTGTTCGGCCAGGAAAATCGGATGGCAGATATTGGGTGGCAGATTGCCCAGATCGCGGGTGAATGACATGCCCGAAGCGATCGCCTGGGCGTGGGACACGGCGCGCTGAACTTCAGCCTGTGCTGCTTTAATGGTCAGCAGGGTGATTTTCTTCAGGGCACGAGGTTCGGCTTTCTGGCTTTTGAAACGGTCGAAGGTGTATCCGCCGTCGATCAGGGTTTCTGCCAGCAGGCGGTTTTTGCTGTAGCTGTCACGACCCTTGACCACCAGTTCGTCGAGAGCAAACACCGCATCGCTGCCGCCCAGGCCTTTTAATACGCCCAGTGCGCCGCTGATGATTTTACGGAACGGGCGGTCGCCCAGCTCGTCATCCTTGCCGGTGCCCAGCAGCAGCACGCGCTCGGCCTTGAGGTTGGGCAGGCTGTGCAGCAGCAGGCTTTGACCGGTTTTACCCGCCAGATCCCCGCGCTTGAGTACTGCGCTGATGGCGCCGCCGGTGAGTTCGTCGATGATGGTGGCGGTAGGGCCCAGCTTGCGGCCTTCGCCGATGGCGACCACCAGAGTGGCGGTTTTCAACGTTTCTGGGCTAACGCTTTTTACAACCAGTTCCATGTCGGGGTCCCTGAATCAAATGGTCAACATGCGCACAAACAGTGCTGTTTGCTTGCTTGATAGATGAAGCGCTTCACCTGTGATTAAGGCTGGCGTCAAGGCGGGCAGTTTGAACCCCGCCGCAGGAGCCTGACAACCCCGGTATTTGGCCAGCGGGGTACTTTCAAGACTGCGCAGTGACAGGGGCGGTCATTCACAGGATAATGCGCCATCTTTTTAGACGGCCCGTCTCATCTATGATGAGGTATGGGCCGACTCGTTATGCTGTTTGTTTGGCCGCCTTAGCCTGACGACCCTGGAGTGTCTGGTTTGATCGTCTTCCGTTATCTATCCCGCGAAGTCCTGCTTACATTGAGCGCTGTCAGCGCTGTGCTGCTGGTCATCATCATGAGCGGTCGTTTCATCAAGTATCTCGCTCAGGCCGCCTCGGGTGCCCTGGATCCGGGGTCATTGTTCCTGATCATGGGGTTCCGCCTGCCAGGCTTCATGCAGCTGATCCTGCCGCTGGGGCTGTTTCTGGGTATTCTGCTGTCCTACGGTCGCTTGTACCTTGAAAGCGAAATGACCGTTCTGTCGGCCACCGGCATGAGTCGTCAGCGCTTGCTGGCCATCACTATGGCTCCTGCTGCGCTGATTGCCCTGATCGTGGCCTGGCTCAGCCTGAGCCTGGCACCCCAGGGCGCCAATGAATTTCAGCTGTTGCTCAATAAGCAAGATGCCCTGACCGAGTTCGACACCCTGGAGGCTGGTCGTTTTCAGTCCTTGAGTGACGGCACGCGGGTGACTTACACCGAAGAACTGAGCAATAACCGTAGCCTTTTGTCCGGCGTCTTCATTACTCAGAAGAAGCTCGGAGAGGATGCTGCGGACCGCAGTATTTCTGTGCTGCTGGCGCAAAAGGGTCGCCAGGAGATTCGTCCTGACGGCAGTCGCTGGTTGATTCTGGACGATGGCTATCGCTATGACGGCAATCCGGGGCAGGCCGATTACCGTGCTATCAAGTACGACACCTACGGTGTATTGCTGCCAAAACCGGAAGTCAGCAATGATGTGACCGATCGTGACGCCATCCCGACTCCGGACCTTATCGGCAATCCGGCACCCCGTGCGGTCGCCGAGTTGCAATGGCGTATAGCTTTCCCGCTGCTGGTATTTATCGTGACCCTGATCGCGGTGCCGTTGTCGCGGGTCAATCCTCGCCAGGGGCGCTTCCTCAAGCTGTTGCCGGCCATTCTGCTTTATATGGGCTACCTCAGCATGCTGACCTGGGGGCGAGGCCTGCTTGAAGGCGGCAAAATCCCGTTGGCGCTGGGCTTGTGGTGGGTGCATGGCCTGTTCCTGGTCATTGGCCTGGGGCTGATGTATTGGGAGCCGCTGCGCTTGAAACTGGCAAGTCGCCGTAGTGCCGAGGAGATGGCCCGTGGTTAAGCTCGACCGCTACATTGGTAGCAGTGTGTTATTTGCGATTTTGGCCGTGCTGGGGATTATTCTGGGTCTGGCGCTGCTGTTTGCGTTGATCGATGAGATGCGCAGTATCAGCAGCAGCTACACCATCCTGGATGTGTTCAGTTTTGTCATGCTGACCGCGCCGCGCCGCTTGTATGAAATGCTGCCGATGGCAGCGTTGATTGGCTGTCTGATTGGCCTGGGTGGCCTTGCCAGCAACAGTGAGCTGACCATCATGCGTGCTGCGGGCGTGTCCCTGGGGCGCATTGTCTGGGCCGTCATGAAGCCGATGCTGGTGCTGATGCTGGCGGGCGTGCTGATTGGCGAGTACGTGGTTCCGGCCACCGAGAACATCGCTCAGGCCAATCGCGCGCTGGCGCAGGGTGGCGGTGATTCCCAAAGCTCCAAGCACGGTCTGTGGCATCGTCAGGGTGACGAGTTCATCCACATCAACGCTGTTCAGCCCAATGGCCTGCTTTACGGCGTGACCCGGTATCGTTTTGACAAAGATCACCAGATGCAGTCGGCCAGCTTCGCCAAAAAGGCGCAGTTCGACCAGGGTAACTGGCAGTTGAGCGACGTGAGCACCACGCTTTTTCACGGTAACAGCACTGAAGTTGTAAAGACCCCTGAAGAGCGCTGGGATGTGTCATTGAGCCCGCAGTTGCTCAATACCGTGGTCATGGCTCCCGAGTCGCTGTCGATCGCGGGTTTGTGGAGCTACATCCATTACCTCAAGGATCAGGGGCTGAATAATGGCCGTTACTGGCTGGCCTTTTGGGTCAAGGTGTTGCAGCCGCTGGTAACGGCTGCGCTGGTGTTGATGGCCATATCCTTCATCTTCGGCCCGTTGCGCTCTGTTACTCTGGGTCAGCGGGTATTTACCGGGGTGCTGGTCGGATTCGTCTTCAAGATCGCGCAAGACCTGTTGGGGCCATTGAGCCTGGTGTTCGGTTTCTCGCCGCTGTTCGCGGTGCTGGTGCCGGCTGCCATCTGTGCTCTGGCCGGTTTCTGGCTGTTACGCCGGGCGGGTTGATGAGCGGTCATTGAGTCAATCAAGAGCCTCTATCTCGCGATAGGGGCTTTTTTGTAGGTGTCCATTGGCCTGTGAACGTGACGCTTGGCGAGAGGATCAGGTACAATTCCCGGCTATTTTTCGGCGGGCAGTCTGCCTGCGACTTTTTTGAGTGTTGACCCGTGAGTGATTTGAGTCATATCCGCAATTTCTCCATCATCGCCCACATTGACCATGGCAAGTCGACGCTGGCCGATCGCTTCATCCAGATGTGCGGTGGCCTGAGTGCCCGCGAAATGGAAGCCCAGGTACTGGACTCCATGGACCTCGAGCGTGAGCGCGGGATCACTATCAAGGCCCACAGCGTCACCTTGTATTACACGGCCAAAGACGGCATTACCTATCAATTGAACTTCATTGATACGCCGGGACACGTCGACTTCACCTACGAAGTCAGCCGTTCCCTGGCAGCCTGTGAAGGTGCCTTGCTGGTAGTCGATGCGGGGCAGGGCGTAGAAGCCCAGTCCGTTGCCAACTGCTACACCGCCATCGAGCAGGGCCTTGAGGTCATGCCGGTGCTGAACAAGATCGACCTGCCGCAGGCCGATCCTGATCGCGTGAAGGAAGAAATCGAAAAAATCATTGGCATTGATGCCACTGATGCCGTGACCTGCAGCGCCAAAACCGGCCTGGGCGTCGACGAAGTGCTTGAGCGCCTGGTGCACACCATTCCTGCGCCAACCGGTAACTACGAAGATCCGCTGCAAGCGTTGATCATCGACTCCTGGTTCGACAACTACCTGGGCGTTGTGTCCCTGGTTCGCGTGCGCCACGGCCGCGTGAAAAAGGGCGACAAGATCCTGGTCAAGTCCACCGGCAAGATGCACCTGGTAGACAGCGTGGGTGTGTTCAACCCCAAGCACACGGCTACCACTGACCTGAAGGCCGGTGAAGTAGGCTTCATCATTGCCGGCATCAAGGACATTCACGGTGCGCCAGTGGGCGATACCCTGACCTTGAGCACGACGCCTGACGTCGACGTACTGCCAGGTTTCAAGCGTATCCAGCCTCAGGTTTACGCGGGTCTGTTCCCGGTCAGCTCTGACGACTTCGAAGACTTCCGCGAAGCCCTGCAAAAGCTCACGCTGAACGATTCGTCGCTGCAGTACACCCCGGAAAGCTCCGATGCACTGGGCTTCGGCTTCCGTTGCGGCTTCCTGGGCATGTTGCACATGGAGATCATCCAGGAGCGCCTTGAGCGCGAGTACGACCTGGACCTGATCACCACGGCCCCAACCGTAATTTTCGAACTGCTGCTCAAGACGGGCGAAACGATTTACGTCGACAACCCGTCCAAGCTACCAGACGTCTCTTCGATTGAAGACATTCGCGAGCCAATCGTGCGCGCCAATATCCTTGTGCCTCAAGAGCACCTGGGTAACGTCATTACCCTGTGCATTGAAAAGCGCGGCGTTCAGCACGACATGTTGTTCCTGGGTTCTCAGGTGCAAGTGACCTACGATTTGCCGATGAACGAAGTGGTTCTGGACTTCTTCGACCGTCTCAAATCCACCAGTCGCGGCTATGCTTCGCTTGATTACCATTTCAACCGTTATCAGTCGGCCAATCTGGTCAAGCTCGATGTACTGATCAACGGCGAGAAAGTTGATGCTCTGGCACTGATTGTTCACCGCGACAACGCTCACTACAAAGGGCGTGCGTTGACCGAGAAGATGAAAGAGCTGATTCCGCGTCAGATGTTCGATGTGGCAATTCAGGCTGCTATTGGCGGCCAAATCATTGCGCGCTCGTCTGTTAAAGCGCTCCGAAAAAACGTACTGGCCAAATGCTACGGTGGTGACGTTAGCCGTAAGCGCAAGCTGTTGGAAAAGCAGAAAGCCGGTAAAAAACGCATGAAGCAAGTGGGTAACGTGGAAATTCCACAAGAAGCCTTCCTTGCAGTGCTCAGGTTGGATAGCTAGGTCCTATGTCACTAAATTTCCCGCTGTTGCTGGTCATTGCTGTTGCCGTGTGCGGTTTGCTGGCGCTGCTCGATTTGGTCTTCCTGGCTCCTCGCCGGCGCAAGGCCATTGCCAACTATCAAGCCAGTGTTACTCCGGTTGATATGCAGGTAGTCGAAAAGCTCAACAAGGAACCGCTGCTGGTTGAATACGGCAAGTCGTTCTTCCCGGTGTTGTTCATCGTACTGGTGCTGCGTTCGTTTCTGGTTGAGCCGTTCCAGATCCCGTCCGGTTCGATGAAGCCGACCCTGGATGTGGGCGACTTCATTTTGGTGAATAAATTTTCGTACGGGATCCGCTTGCCGGTACTGGACACGAAAATCATCGAAGTGGGTGATCCGAAGCGGGGCGATGTGATGGTGTTTCGTTACCCAAGCGATCCGACAGTCAACTACATCAAGCGTGTAGTGGGTCTGCCGGGCGACAAGATTCGCTACACCAGCGACAAGCATCTCTATGTCAACGACAAGCCGGTAGCCGAGCAATTGGTGGGTGTCGAAGCTGGCACCCTGGGCAGTGCCGAGTTGTACAAAGAGAAGCTGGGCGAAGTCGAGCACATGATCCGCAAGGAAATGAGCCGCTATCGTGCGCCGCCTGACAAGGAGTGGACGGTTCCGGCCGGGCATTACTTCATGATGGGCGACAATCGCGACAATTCGAACGACAGCCGTTACTGGGATGATCCGAACATTCCCAAAGACGAGCTGGGCATGGTCCCCGACAAGAACATTGTCGGCAAGGCCTTCGCTGTTTGGATGAGCTGGCCGGAGCCCAAGGCGAGCAACCTGCCGAACTTCTCGCGGGTTGGTCTGATCAAGTAGCCAAAAACGGCGCTGTTAATAACAGCGCCGAATGCTTTTCAGGTGTACGAATAAGTCGTATGCCTGAGTATTCAGGATGTGGATTTGAACAAAGCGTTAAGTGTGACGGCGGCGAACAGCCTGTTCCCTGTCCATTTGCTATGCGATAAACGAACATCACTGATCCCTAATATCGGTCCGGTGGTGACATTCGGCCACGAACTCAGCGTGGGTAAATCGTGAGTTTTTCTTTAGAACGTTTAGAGCGTCAGCTCGGCTACACCTTCAAAGACCAGGAACTGATGATTCTGGCCCTGACACACCGCAGTTTCGCGGGGCGCAATAACGAGCGCCTTGAGTTCCTGGGTGATGCCATTCTCAATTTTGTTGCCGGTGAAGCACTGTTTGACCGCTTCCCGTTGGCCCGAGAAGGCCAGTTGTCGCGTCTGCGCGCACGCCTGGTAAAAGGCGAAACCCTGGCCGTACTGGCCCGTGGTTTTGAGTTGGGCGAGTACCTGCGCCTGGGCTCGGGTGAGCTCAAAAGCGGTGGTTTTCGCCGCGAATCGATCCTGGCTGATGCCCTTGAAGCGCTGATTGGCGCCATTTACCTGGATGCGGGCATGGACGCCGCCCGTGACCGTGTACTGGCCTGGCTTGCCAGCGAGTTCGAGACGTTGACCCTGGTCGACACCAATAAAGATCCAAAGACCCGTCTGCAAGAGTTCTTGCAGTCGCGTGCCTGCGATCTGCCGCGTTACGAAGTGGTAGATATCCAGGGCGAACCGCATTGCCGCACGTTCTTCGTTGAGTGCGAAATTGCCCTATTGAATGAAAAAAGCCGAGGTCAGGGTGTGAGTCGTCGTATTGCCGAACAGGTAGCGGCCGCCGCAGCACTGATAGCCCTTGGCGTGGAGAATGGCCATGACTGATACAACTGCAACTCGCTGTGGCTACGTTGCCATTGTTGGTCGACCAAACGTGGGTAAATCCACACTGCTGAACCACATTCTGGGTCAAAAGCTGGCGATCACTTCGCGCAAACCCCAGACCACCCGTCACAACATGCTGGGCATCAAGACCGAAGGCAACGTGCAAGCGGTCTACGTTGATACCCCGGGCATGCACAAGGGCGGCGAAAAGGCCCTTAACCGCTACATGAACAAAACCGCTTCGGCGGCGTTGAAAGACGTCGACGTAGTGATCTTCGTTGTCGACCGCACCAAGTGGACCGACGAAGATCAGATGGTGCTGGAGCGTGTGCAGTATGTGACCGGACCGCTGATCGTAGCGCTGAACAAGACCGACCGCATCGAAGACAAGGCCGAGTTGATGCCGCACCTGAGCTGGCTTCAGGAGCAACTGCCGAACGCCCAGATCATTCCGATCTCCGCTCAGCATGGTCACAACCTTGAAGCCCTGGAGCGCGTGATCGCCGATCACCTGCCGGAAAACGATCACTTCTTCCCGGAAGACCAGATCACTGACCGCAGCAGCCGCTTCCTGGCTGCCGAGTTGGTGCGCGAAAAAATCATGCGCCAGATGGGCGCCGAGCTGCCGTACCAGATCACTGTCGAAATCGAAGAGTTCAAGCAGCAGGGCAAAACCCTGCATATCCATGCCTTGATTCTGGTTGAGCGTGACGGTCAGAAGAAAATCATCATTGGCGACAAGGGCGAGCGTATCAAGCGCATCGGCACCGAAGCGCGCAAGGACATGGAGCTGCTGTTCGACTCCAAGGTCATGCTGAACCTGTGGGTTAAAGTCAAAGGCGGCTGGTCCGACGACGAACGCGCCCTGCGTTCCCTGGGCTACGGCGACCTGTAAGCACGGCACTACCCCCTGTGGGAGCACCGCCGCTCCCACTTTGGTTTTGTGCTGTTCTTCCTGGCAGTGTTTGCCTTCTGAGATAGCTGAGTTCCATGTCCAGCAAAGCCCCCACAGCCCAACTCGCCTACGTCCTGCACAGTCGTCCCTATCGTGAGACCAGCGCTCTGGTGGATTTCATCACGCCTCAAGGTCGCCTGCGGGCAGTGTTGCGCAGTGCGCGGGGCAAGGCGGGCTCGTTGGCCAGGCCCTTTGTCCCGCTGGAAATCGAGTTTCGCGGGCGGGGCGAGTTGAAAAACGTAGGGCGCATGGAGAGCGCGGGTATCTCTACCTGGCTCAATGGCGAAGCGCTGTTCAGCGGTCTTTATCTCAACGAACTGCTGGTGCGGCTTTTGCCTGCCGAAGACCCTCATCCGGCGGTCTTCGACCACTATGCGGCAACGCTTTTGGCATTGGCTGAAGGGCGACCGCTGGAGCCACTGCTGCGGGCGTTCGAGTGGCGCTTGCTGGACGATTTGGGCTATGGCTTTTCCCTGGCTCATGACATTCACGGCGAGCCGGTGGCGGCTGATGGCATGTATCGGTTGCAGGTAGATGCGGGGCTTGAGCGGATTTATCTGGTGCAGCCCGGACTGTTTCATGGCGCAGAACTGCACGGGATGGCCGAGGCTGACTGGACCGTTCCTGGCGCCTTGTCTGCTGCCAAGCGCCTGATGCGTCAGGCACTGGCCGTGCATTTGGCTGGCAAGCCCCTGGCCAGTCGCGAGTTGTTTCGCAAGCCCTGAATAGACCGGTATGCTGTGCGCCGAATCGTCAACTCTTCAGGAGAGCCCCAGTGACCCAAAGCAATCGCATTCTTCTCGGCGTGAACATCGACCACGTAGCCACGCTGCGTCAGGCTCGCGGCACGCGTTACCCTGACCCGGTCAAGGCTGCGCTGGACGCCGAAGAGGCGGGCGCCGACGGCATCACCGTACATCTGCGCGAAGACCGTCGGCACATTCAAGAGCGTGATGTGCTGCTGCTCAAGGACGTGCTGCAAACGCGCATGAACTTCGAAATGGGCGTGACTGAAGAAATGATGGTATTTGCCGAGCACATTCGCCCGGCTCATATCTGCCTGGTGCCCGAAACCCGTCAGGAGCTGACCACTGAAGGTGGTCTGGATGTAGCCGGGCAAGAGGCGCGGATCAAAGCCGCTGTCGAGCGTCTGGCCAAAATCGGTTGTGAAGTGTCGCTGTTCATCGATGCGGACGAGCGTCAGATTGAAGCGTCAAGGCGTGTCGGTGCACCTGCTATCGAACTGCACACTGGCCGCTATGCCGACGCGCAAACCCCTTCCGACGTCGCTGAAGAGTTGCAGCGCGTGGCACAGGGGGTGGCGTTTGGTCTGGCCCAGGGGTTGATCGTCAACGCCGGCCACGGCTTGCACTACCACAACGTGGAAGCGGTAGCGGCAATCAAGGGGATTAACGAGTTGAACATTGGCCATGCGCTGGTGGCGCATGCGTTGTTCGTGGGCTTCAGATCTGCTGTGGCCGAGATGAAAGCGCTGATAGTGGCTGCTGCTAAGGTTTAAGTAGATCAGGTGCGGATCTGATACTGACCCGTAGTCGCTGTCGAGGAACGAAGGCTGCGAGCTCTTGATTTTACGAGCATCGCGATAAAGCTCGCAGCCTTCGTTCCTCGGCAGCGACTACGGCACATGAATCGCTCTACAGCTGTGGCTCTTCCTTGGGCTTGGTCTTGTCGATACCGGGGATGTGCAGCTTGCTGTCAGCAGCCTGATCGCCTTCAAGTTGCGGCTGTGTGGCCCATGTCAGGATGTCGTAGTAACGACGGATGTTGGCCACAAAATGCACCGGCTCACCGCCTCGTGCGTAGCCATAGCGTGTCTTGCTGTACCACTGCTTCTGCGCAAGGCGAGGCAGCATCTTCTTCACGTCCAGCCACTTGTTCGGGTTCAGGCCTTCTTTCTTGGCCAGTTTGCGTGCGTCTTCCAGATGTCCGCCGCCAACGTTGTAGGCCGCCAGCGCAAACCACGTGCGGTCAGGCTCCTCAATGTCATCGTCCAGCTCGCTCTTGATCAGCGCGAGGTATTTGGCGCCGCCCATGATGCTCTGCTTTGCATCCAGGCGGTTGGAAACGCCCATGGCTTGCGCAGTGTTCTGGGTCAGCATCATCAGTCCGCGAACGCCGGTCTTGGACGTTACCGTGGGCTGCCACAATGATTCCTGGTAGCCCATGGCTGCGAGCAGGCGCCAGTCGATCTGTTCTTTTTTTGCGGCATCCTTGAAGAACTTTTCATACTTGGGCAGACGCTGCTGCAGGTGCTGGGCGAAGGTGTAGGCACCCACGTAGCCCAGTACATCCACGTGCCCGTAATAGCGGTCTTTGAGGCGTTGCAGGGTGCCGTTCTTCTCGACCTTGTCCAGGTACGCATTGATCTCGTTGAGCAGGCTGTTGTCTTCACCTGCGGCAACTGCCCAGCGCTGGCTGCGTGCGTCGCCCAGATCAAATGCCACACGAACATTGGGGAAGTACACCTGGTTCATGGCCACTTCGTTGGAGTCGACGAGTGTGAGGTCGATCTGGCCTTCATCGACCATGCGCAGCAAGTCAACGACTTCGACAGCGTCGGACTCGTCGTATTCAATCCCGGGGTATTGCTTCTTGAGTTCGGCAAGCTGCTCGGCGTGGGAGCTGCCTTTAAGTACGGTGATGCGTTTGCCAACCAGATCGGCTGGGGAGGTCGGACGCGATTGCCCGTTGCGATAGATGATCTGCGGCGTGACTTCAAGGTACGGGTGGGAGAACTTGGCTTGTTGCAGGCGCTTCTCGCTGCTGACCAGACCGGCAGCAGCCAAAACAGGGCCGTCGGGTTGGCTCAACTGATTGAACATTTCATCCAGGTTGTCAGCCGTTTCGATTTTAAGCTCTACCCCCAGATCGTCGGCAAAGCGCTTCACCAGCTCATATTCAAAGCCGGTTTCGCCATTGCGATCCTCGAAATAGGTCGCCGGGCTGTTACGGGTGATCACCCGCAGTACCCCGTCCTCCTTTACGCGCTCAAGGGTGCTGGGTTTTTCAACGCAGGCACCGAGCATCAGGAAGAGTCCGGTTGCGAAGAGCCATCTGGCGCAGCGCTGGCGGAATACAGTTAGAGAAAACATCCGCGCAGTATACGCAAAGCTGCGCAGGTGCCATATCTCGACAATTTTTGATCATTCTGATATTGGCTGCAAAAAACCCTGAAACCCCTGTGGAATGGGGGTCGGGTCACTGTCTAAAGATCATAAAAGACCATCTCTGAAGCGGCTGATAGCTATAAAGAATAAGGGTTTGGTCGATTAGCGACGTCTGGTGTGCGTCAGGTGTACCGTTTCGGGTGCCGAGGCGAACGGTTTAGGCTAGAATGCCGGGCCTCAAAGCATACCCCTCCCGAGGCTGTCCCGAAGATGTTGATCCTGCGCGGCGCTCCTGCCCTTTCTGCCTTTCGCCACAGCAAACTCCTTGCACAACTGAGCCTGAAGGTTCCGGCTGTCACTGGTTTGTATGCTGAATTCGCCCACTTTGCCGAAACGACCGGTGAGCTGACCAGCGATGAACAGCAGGTACTGGCTCGTCTCCTGAAGTACGGTCCAAGCGTACCGGTCCAAGAGCCGAGCGGCCGACTGTTCCTGGTGTTGCCGCGGTTTGGCACCATTTCCCCCTGGTCCAGCAAGGCCAGCGACATTGCCCGCAACTGTGGCCTGGCTAAAGTCCAGCGCCTGGAGCGAGGCATTGCGTTCTACGTGGCTGGCCAGTTCAGCGACGCTGATGCCGAGCTGATTGGTGCTGCACTGCATGACCGCATGACGCAAATCGTGCTGGGTAATCTCGAGCAGGCCAGCGGTCTGTTCAGTCACGCCGAGCCCAAGCCGCTGACAGCGATTGACGTGCTGGGTGGCGGTCGCGCCGCGCTGGAAAAAGCCAACGTCGAGTTGGGTCTGGCACTGGCTGAAGACGAAATCGACTATCTGGTCAACGCCTTCAATGGTTTGGGTCGCAACCCGCACGACATCGAACTGATGATGTTTGCCCAGGCCAACTCCGAGCATTGCCGTCACAAGATCTTCAACGCCAGTTGGGATATTGACGGCCAGAGCCAGGACAAAAGCCTGTTTGGCATGATCAAGAACACCTACGTGATGCACAGCGAGGGCGTTCTGTCTGCTTATAAGGACAACGCTTCGGTCATCGTAGGCAGTGTTGCCGGGCGTTTCTTCCCGGACCCTGAAACCCGCCAGTACGGCGCGGTGCAGGAGCCTGTACACATCCTGATGAAGGTCGAAACTCACAACCACCCAACCGCAATCGCCCCGTTCCCGGGTGCTGCGACCGGTTCCGGTGGCGAGATTCGTGACGAAGGCGCAACCGGTCGTGGTGCCAAGCCCAAGGCTGGCCTGACCGGCTTTACCGTATCCAACCTGCAGATCCCAGGCTTTGTACAGCCGTGGGAAGTGCCGTACGGCAAGCCAGAGCGCATTGTTACCGCGCTGGACATCATGATCGAAGGCCCTCTGGGCGGTGCTGCGTTCAACAACGAATTCGGTCGTCCGGCCCTGACCGGTTACTTCCGTACCTTCGAGCAGTCCATCACGACTCCCCGCGGCGAAGAAGTCCGTGGTTACCACAAGCCCATCATGCTGGCTGGCGGCATGGGCAACATCCGCGCCGAACACGTGCAGAAAGCCGAAATCACGGTTGGCTCCAAGCTGATCGTGCTCGGTGGCCCGGCGATGTTGATCGGCCTGGGCGGCGGCGCGGCTTCCTCGATGGCCACCGGCGCAAGCTCGGCTGACCTGGACTTCGCTTCGGTTCAGCGCGAAAACCCGGAAATGGAACGTCGTTGCCAGGAAGTGATCGACCGTTGCTGGCAGCTGGGCGACAAAAACCCGATCAGCTTCATCCACGACGTGGGTGCGGGCGGTCTGTCCAACGCTTTCCCGGAGTTGGTGAACGACGGTGAGCGTGGCGGTCGTTTTGAACTGCGCAATATTCCAAACGACGAGCCGGGCATGGCCCCGCACGAAATCTGGAGCAACGAATCCCAGGAACGTTACGTTCTGGCCGTGGGCGTCGAAGATTTCGACCGCTTCCAGGCGATTTGCGAACGCGAGCGTTGCCCGTTTGCCGTCGTCGGCGAAGCCACTGCCGAGCCGCAACTGACCGTCACCGACAGCCACTTCGGCAACAACCCGGTGGACATGCCACTGGAAGTGTTGCTGGGCAAGGCGCCGCGCATGCACCGTTCAGCAGTGCGTGAAGCAGAGCTGGGCGATGATTTCGATCCGGCAGCGCTGAACATCGGTGAATGTGTTGAACGCGTCCTGCATCACCCGGCTGTAGCGAGCAAGAGCTTCCTGATCACCATCGGCGACCGTACCATCACCGGCCTGGTTGCTCGCGACCAGATGGTGGGTCCGTGGCAGGTGCCTGTGGCTGACGTTGCCGTCACCGCCACCAGCTTCGACGTCTACACCGGTGAAGCCATGGCCATGGGCGAGCGTACTCCGCTGGCACTGCTGGATGCCCCGGCATCGGGCCGCATGGCGATCGGCGAAACCCTGACCAACATCGCAGCTTCGCGGATCGGCAAGATCAGTGACATCAAGCTGTCTGCCAACTGGATGTCCGCTGCTGGTCACCCGGGTGAAGACGCCCGCCTGTACGACACCGTTAAAGCGGTCGGCATGGAGCTGTGCCCTGAGCTGGGCATCACCATTCCGGTGGGCAAGGACTCGATGTCCATGCAAACCCGCTGGAGCGAAGAGGGTACTGACAAGACGGTCACCTCGCCGCTGTCGTTGGTCGTTACCGGTTTTGCCCCGGTGCTCGATGTGCGCCAGACCCTGACCCCCGTGCTGCGCATGGACAAGGGCCTGACCGATCTGGTTCTGATCGATCTGGGTCGTGGCCAAAACCGTATGGGCGCCTCCATCCTGGCTCAAACCTACGGCAAGCTGGGTAAACAGGCTCCCGACGTGGATGACGCAGAAGACCTCAAGGCTTTCTTCGCCGTGATCCAGGGCTTGAATGCCGACGGCCATCTGCTGGCTTACCACGACCGTTCCGACGGTGGTTTGCTGACCAGCGTGATGGAAATGGCGTTTGCCGGTCACTGTGGTGTCAACCTGGTCCTCGACGGCCTGGCTGAAACCGCTGCCGACATTCCTGCGATCCTGTTCAACGAAGAGTTGGGTGCAGTGATCCAGGTTCGCCAGGACTCCATGGCAGACATCCTTGCGCAGTTCAGCGCTGCCGGTTTGGGCGACTGCGTATCGGTCATTGGCCAGCCGCGCAACTGTGACGATGTAAGCATCGAGTTCAATGGCGAGACCGTGTTTGAAGGTCAGCGCCGTCTGCTGCAACGTCAGTGGGCTGAAACCAGCTACCAGATCCAGCGTATGCGCGACAACGCCGAGTGCGCGGAGCAAGAGTTCGCCGTGTTGCTTGAAGAAGACAATCCGGGCCTGAGCGTCAAGCTGAGCTTTGATGTCAACGAGAACATCAGCGCGCCGTACATCAAGACAGGCATTCGCCCTCAAGTGGCCGTACTGCGTGAGCAGGGTGTAAACGGTCAGGTTGAAATGGCAGCGGCGTTCGATCGCGCCGGCTTCAATGCCATCGACGTCCACATGAGCGACATTCTGGCCGGCCGTGTCGACCTGAACGAGTTCAAGGGCCTGGTTGCCTGCGGTGGTTTCTCCTACGGCGACGTGCTGGGTGCCGGTGAAGGCTGGGCCAAGTCGGCTCTGTTCAATGCCCGTGCCCGTGATGCGTTCCAGAGCTTCTTTGAGCGTACCGACAGCTTCTCCCTGGGTGTGTGCAACGGTTGCCAGATGATGTCCAACCTGAGCGAATTGATTCCGGGCAGCGAGCTGTGGCCACACTTCGTGCGCAACCGCTCCGAGCAGTTCGAAGCCCGTGTGGCGATGGTCCAGGTGCAGGAGTCGAACTCGATCTTCCTGCAGGGCATGGCCGGTTCGCGCATGCCAATCGCCATTGCTCACGGTGAAGGTCATGCCGAGTTCGCCAGCGAAGAAGCCATGCTGCAAGCGGATCTGTCCGGTTCTGTGGCGCTGCGTTTCGTCGACAACCACGGCAAGGTCACTGAAAACTACCCGGCCAACCCGAACGGCTCGCCGCGCGGGATTACCGGCCTGACCAGCAGTGACGGGCGTGTCACCATCATGATGCCGCACCCTGAGCGTGTCTTCCGCGCCGTGCAGAACTCGTGGCGTCCAGAAGAGTGGAACGAAGATGCGCCGTGGTTGCGCATGTTCCGTAACGCTCGTGCTTGGGTCAATTAAAGGCTGGGTAGATTAAAAGCGATGTACAAGCTCAGCTTCTTCGTTCCCCCAAGCCACGTGGACGTGGTCAAAAATGCCGTATTCGCCGCCGGTGGCGGACGAATCGGCAATTATGACCACTGCGCCTGGCAGACCTTGGGCCAGGGCCAGTTTCGCGCGCTGGACGGCAGTCAGCCGTTTATCGGGCAAACCGGCCAGGTCGAATATGTCGGGGAATGGAAAGTTGAGCTGGTCGTCGCAGACGATCTTGTCCACGACGTGGTGGCTGCGCTCAAGCACAGCCACCCGTATGAAACGCCCGCTTATGAAGTGTGGCGTTTGGCTGATCTCTAGCTGCAATGCGTATAAAAAACCCGCTGGACCGGTAACGGTCAGCGGGTTTTTTGTTATGTGCGTGGCGTGGGGCTAAGGGCGGATTTCAACCATCGTGCCGTCCTTGACCAGGTTCCAGACTTCGCGCATTTCGTGGTTTTTCATTGCGATGCAGCCATCGGTCCAGTCCAGGGTGTGGAACAGTTCTTCAGGGTTTTCTTCGCTGTCCGGCGTGCCGTGGATCATGATCATCGACCCGGGGTTCACGCCTTCACGCCGGGCGGTGGCCGCGTCGCTGATATTGGGGTAGTTGATGTGCATGGCCAGGTTGAACTTGTCGCTTTTTTTGCGCCAGTCGACCCAGTACAGCCCCTCAGGTGTGCGTTTGTCTCCCTCGCGCATTTTTGGCCCCTTGGGTTGTTTGCCCAGGGAGATGCGGTAGGTCTTGATCGGTTTGCCATCGCTGATCAGTTGCAACTTGCGGGCAGACTTGAGCACAAGAACCTTGTCGATACTTTGCCCGGCGTGCGCAGAGGGTGCCGATGGGGTTGACTGGAGTACCTGATTCTTATCGACGGGTTTGCCGTTTACGGTGATGACAACAGAAGCCTGGCAGGTAACGGCAAATGAAAAGCAAAGAGCAGCGAGCAACCAACGCATTAGAGGGATATTCCTGAGGTGCAAGGCGAACAGCATTATTGTTGGGGTTTGATCAGGCTGGACAGGGGCGCTACAGCCTCGCTGCGCACGGGGTAGGTGTTGTCCCGGCGGTCAGCGAAAAAACATTCTAGGGTACGGCTGACCGTGCGGAAAGCCAGCTCTGACCAAGGGATGTCAGCTTCTTCAAAAAGCCGGACTTCAAGGCTCTCTTCACCGGCTGAAAAATCGAGGCTTTGCAGCTCGGCACGATAAAAAATATGCACCTGATTAATGTGCGGTACATCGATCAGGGTGTAGATATTCAGGTTTTCAACTGCAGCGCAGGCTTCTTCGAGGGTTTCACGTCGGGCTGCATTTTCGACCGTCTCGCCGTTTTCCATGAAACCTGCGGGCAGCGTCCAGTAGCCTTTGCGCGGCTCGATGGCGCGACGGCACAACAGCACTTGTGTGCCCCAGGTCGGCAGGCAGCCGGCAACGATATTCGGGTTCTGATAGTGAATGGTCTGGCAGTGGTCGCACACATACCGCAGGCGTGAATCGCCTTGAGGGATGTGTTGGCTGACGGAGTGGCCGCACTGGCTGCAAAATTTCATGCTGGGGTCTCTGGCTCTGGCGCCTATCTTGGGGGCTGAGGCGGCCTCGCGGCAAGTGCGATATGGCGGCTGCGACACTGTGGGGCTTGGGTGCTGCCCACGATTTGGTGCATGATGCCCGATAAGTGACGGATCGAGATGACCTATGCTGGACGAGCTGCTTGGCCGTGTAAGCCGCTACACCCCGCGCACGCTGGAAACGG
Source organism: Pseudomonas sp. MF06569 (assembly GCF_059862735.1). Lineage (NCBI taxonomy): Bacteria > Pseudomonadati > Pseudomonadota > Gammaproteobacteria > Pseudomonadales > Pseudomonadaceae > Pseudomonas > Pseudomonas sp. MF06569. The sequence goes on from NZ_JCBCUZ010000010.1 coordinate 120,319, forward strand.
AACGGAATTTCCCCGAGGCTGCCGTGCTGTTGCCGGTGACGCGCAGCGCTGAACCCGAACTGATTCTGACCCTGCGTGCCAGCGGGTTGTCGACCCACGGCGGTGAAGTGGCTTTCCCGGGCGGGCGCCGCGATCCTGAAGACCCGGATCTGGTATTTACCGCCCTGCGTGAGGCCGAAGAAGAGATCGGTCTGCCGCCCGGGCTGGTCGAAGTCATCGGGCCGCTGAGCCCTTTGATTTCGTTGCACGGTATCCGTGTAACGCCCTACGTTGGCCTCGTCCCGGACTACGTTGAATACCTGGCCAACGACGCCGAAATTGCTGCCGTGTTCAGCGTACCTCTGGAGTTTTTTCGCCAGGACCCCCGTGAGCACACCCATCGCATCGATTATCAGGGGCGCAGCTGGTATGTGCCGAGCTACCGTTTTGGGGTTTATAAAATCTGGGGGCTCACGGCAATCATGATCGTTGAGCTGATGAACCTGCTGTACGACGACGTCAATATCAATCTGCATACCCCGCCTGAGCGTTCCATTCCAATCTAGAGCCGTCAGCAGACGGCCACGCTGCCTTGAGGACATCTGCATGAAATACAGCCTGGGCGACTCGCTCGTCGAAACCCATCCAGAAAGCTGGACCGCGCCCAACGCCACCCTGATCGGCAAGGTGCGCCTGGAGGAGGGTGCCAGTGTCTGGTTCAACGCCGTGTTGCGCGGTGATAACGAGCTGATCCTGATTGGCAAGAACAGTAACGTGCAAGATGGCGCGGTGATGCATACCGATATGGGCTACCCGCTGACCCTGGGGACGGGGGTGACCATTGGCCATAACGCCATGTTGCATGGTTGCACGGTGGGAGATTACAGCCTGATCGGGATCAATGCAGTCATCCTCAATGGCGCCAGAATCGGCAAGCATTGCATCATTGGCGCCAACTCGCTGATTGGCGAAGGCAAGGAAATCCCGGACGGTTCTCTGGTCATGGGGTCGCCGGGCAAGGTGGTGCGTGACTTGACCGACGAACAGAAAAAACTGCTGGAGGCCAGTGCCGCGCATTACGTGCAGAACGGCCAGCGTTATGCCCGTGATTTGAAGGTGCAGAGCAATGACTGAAGTGGAGCGCCCGGTCGCCTCTCCCTGTGTGAACATTTGCGCATTGGATGACGACGATGTGTGCAGTGGTTGTCAGCGTACCGTGGCTGAAATCACCCGTTGGAGCCGCATGACCAACGTCGAGCGCCGGGAAGTGCTGGTGCTGTGTCATGAGCGGGCCAAGTCCAGTGGCCTGGTGTGGATGCAGGGCGCCAGTACCTGACAAATACCGCTGTCACAGGGGCATGTGGCGGGTACAAAATCGGGTGCGACTCAAGTACCCTGTGCGCCTTATTCAGAGGTGTCGCCCGCTCCCATGCTGTTTCTTATCGCTTATATCGCCAGCGTCGTGCTGATCAACTTCGCGTTCTCAACGGCGCCGCACCTGGACATTATCTGGTCGGCCTGGGGCGGGCTGGTGTTTGTTTTGCGCGACATGGTGCAAACCCGCTTTGGCCACGGTGCGCTGTTGGCCATGCTGGCGGCACTGGTGCTGTCATACATCACCTCTGACCCTTCGATTGCCCTGGCCAGCGCCACCGCGTTCGCCGTCTCCGAATGCATCGACTGGCTGGTGTTCAGCATCACCAAGCGACCCTTGCATGACCGCTTGTGGATCAGCTCTGCGCTGAGTATCCCGATTGATACCTTTATCTTTTTCGGCATGATCGATGCGTTTACCCCGGGCGTGATTCTCATCGCCATGGCGTCGAAATTTGCCGGAGTGACCTGTGTGTGGCTGGCAATGGCCTGGCGACTGCGCAAAGCCGCCGTTTAGTCAGGTAAAATGCCGGCCTTTCTTCCCCTGCAGGCGCAGGTTGTGTGCGCGCCTTCGATGATTTGTTTCCATGAGGACCTGAAATGACCCGTATCGGAACCCCACTGTCGCCGACCGCGACCCGCGTATTGCTGTGTGGCTGCGGCGAACTGGGCAAAGAAGTTGTCATCGAATTGCAGCGTCTGGGGGTCGAAGTGATCGCTGTCGATCGCTATGCCAACGCACCGGCCATGCAGGTTGCCCATCGCAGCCACGTCATCAATATGCTCGATGGCGCAGCCTTGCGTGCCGTGATCGAAGCAGAAAAGCCGCACTTTATTGTTCCTGAAATCGAAGCCATTGCCACCGCGACCCTGGTTGAGCTGGAAGCCGAAGGCTTTACCGTCATTCCGACCGCCCGCGCCACTTCGCTGACCATGAACCGAGAAGGCATTCGACGTCTGGCGGCAGAAGAGTTGGACCTGCCAACCTCGCCGTATCACTTTGCCGATACCTTTGAAGACTACAGCGCCGCCGTGCTGGACCTGGGCTTCCCGTGTGTGGTCAAGCCGGTGATGAGCTCGTCGGGCAAGGGCCAGAGCCTGCTGCGCAGCACTGATGATGTGAAAGCTGCCTGGGACTACGCACAAGAAGGCGGTCGTGCGGGCAAGGGGCGGGTCATTGTCGAAGGCTTTATCGACTTCGACTACGAAATCACCCTGCTGACCGTACGCCACATCGGTGGCACCACGTTCTGCGCGCCGGTCGGTCACCGTCAGGAGAAGGGCGACTACCAGGAGTCCTGGCAGCCGCAGGCCATGAGCCCGATTGCTCTGGCCGAGTCCGAGCGTGTTGCCAAAGCCGTGACCGAGGCGCTGGGCGGCCGCGGCCTGTTTGGCGTTGAGCTGTTCATTAAGGGCGATCAGGTGTGGTTCAGCGAAGTCTCGCCGCGCCCGCACGATACCGGTCTGGTTACGCTGATTTCCCAGGACTTGTCCCAGTTCGCCCTGCATGCACGAGCGATTCTGGGCTTGCCGATTCCGCTGATCCGTCAGTTCGGGCCATCGGCCTCGGCGGTGATTCTGGTGGAAGGGCAGTCGACCCAGACTGCGTTCTCCAACCTGGGTGCGGCCTTGAGCGAGCCGGATACGGCCTTGCGCCTGTTCGGCAAGCCAGAGGTCAATGGCCAGCGCCGCATGGGCGTGGCCCTGGCCCGTGATGAGTCGATTGAAGCTGCACGCGCCAAGGCGACCCGTGCAGCCAAGGCTGTAGTGGTCGAGCTGTAAAAAAAACATCCCCGTAGTCGCTGCCGAGGCACGAAGGCTGCGAGCTTTTAAACTTTAAGAGCTCGCAGCCTTCGTGCCTCGACAGCGATTACGGATTTCCTGCGCCGATCAGGCCACCTTGTTCAGGTCAGCCTCTTTCGTTTCTTTCAGGCACAGCACAGCGATCAGGCTGAGCACTGCCGCACCCGAAACATACCCGCCCACCCAGCTCAAACCGCCCATGCTCACCAGCTTCTGGGCAAAGAACGGTGCGGCCGATGCGCCCACAATCCCGCCCAGGTTGTACGCCGCCGATGCGCCGGTATAGCGCACGCGGGTCGGGAACAGTTCAGGCAGCAGGGCGCCCATGGGGGCAAAGGTCACGCCCATCAGAAACAGCTCGATGCACAGAAACAGCGCCACGCCCCAGGTCGAACCCTGGGTGAGCAGAGGCTCCATCAGAAAGCCCGACAAGATCGCCAGTACACCGCCGACAATCAGCACCGGCTTGCGTCCATATCTATCGCTGGCCCAGGCTGAAAGAGGTGTTGCAGCGGCCATGAACAGCACGGCAAAGCACAGCAGGCCGAGGAAGGTCTCGCGGGTATAGCCCAGCGTGGACACGCCATAACTAAGCGAAAACACGGTCGAGATATAGAACAGTGCATAGCACACGACCATGGAGGCGGCGCCCAGCAGCATCGGTGCCCAGTATTGGCTGAAGAGCTCAACGATGGGCATTTTCACCCGCTCGTGTTGCGCTACGGCTTTGGCAAACACCGGTGTTTCTTCCAGTTTCAGGCGCACATACAAGCCGACCATCACCAGCGCCGCACTCAGCAGGAAGGGGATGCGCCAGCCCCATGAGCGGAACTGCTCATCGCTCAGGCTCATGGCCAGAATCAGGAACAGGCCGTTGGCTGCCAGAAACCCGATCGAGGGCCCCAGTTGCGGGAACATGCCATACCAGGCGCGCTTGCCTTTGGGAGCGTTCTCGGTGGCCAGCAATGCTGCGCCGCCCCATTCCCCGCCCAACCCGAGCCCCTGACCGAAGCGCAGCACGCACAGCAGGATCGGAGCCCAGGCGCCGATCGTGGCGTAACCTGGCAGCACGCCGATCAGCGTGGTGCACACGCCCATCAGCAGCAAGGAGGCGACCAGTGTGGATTTGCGCCCGATACGGTCACCGAAGTGGCCAAACAGGAAAGAGCCCAGCGGGCGGGCGAGAAAGGCAATGCCGAAGGTCAGGAACGCCGACAGCATCTGCGCCGTGCCGGAGGTCTGCGGAAAAAATACCGGGCCAATGACCAGTGCGGCGGCGGTGGCATACACGTAAAAGTCGTAGAACTCGATGGCCGTGCCGATAAAACTGGCCGTGGCAACGCGGGTTGCGGAGTTGGCCGGCTTGTCGGGCGAGGCTTCGCTGTAAGTAGTGCTGGAGGTCATGCGTAAATCCCTGACAGTTATGAGCTCATTGGCCGATGCCAGCCTTTGCGGCGTGACGTGGCGAGCAATTTTTATGGTCGTTTGCCCTGGGGGATAACAGGGTGCAAGCGCAGTTCAGGATGGGAACGTACGCAGGTACTGCGTAAAGCAACGCGCCGACAGCGCTGGGTGCGGGTAGCACGCGTGTCGGCGAGGCTTGGGTAAGCGAGGAAGATTATAGGGAGGCCCGTTTAAATGTAACAAGACCTTACGCGGCGATTAAGCCGCGGGCTTGACGCTGTTGTGCCAGATAAGCACTCGGCTGACGCGGTTATCTTCGGTCTGGAGGATCTCCAGGCGGTAGCCGCCGATCTTCAGGCATACCGTGGTTTCCGGGATGGTTTCCAGCGCTTCGGTGACAAGGCCGTTGAGGGTTTTGGGGCCGTCGCAGGGCAGGTGCCAGCCCAGGGCTTTGTTCAGCTCGCGTATGGAGGCTGCGCCATCAATCACATAGCGTCCGTCGGGCAGGGGATCGATATGGGGGTTGTCGATGTTTTGCTCATCTTCGAACTCGCCCACGATTTCTTCGAGGATGTCTTCAAGTGTCACGATGCCCAGCACTTCGCCGTACTCATCGACCACCACGCCCAGCCGACGCTGCTGCTTGTGGAAGTTCAGCAGTTGCAGTTGCAGCGGGGTGCTTTCGGGGATGAAGTAAGGTTCATGGCAGACGGCCAGCAATGCCTCTTTGGTCAGGCTGGCATCAGGCAGCATGTGTTGAATGTGGCGGGTGTTGAGGATGGCTTCGACCTGATTGATGTCGTTGTGAAACACCGGCAGGCGCGTGCGTGTGGTCTGGCGTAGTTGTTCGATCAGGTCTTCGATCGGATCATCCAGATTGAGGCCCTCGACTTCGCTGCGCGGGATCAGGATGTCGTTGACCGTGATGTTGTCCAGCGCATGGATACCGGAAAGCAGGTGCGGGCGACTGTTGTTTTGCTCGTCCAGTTGCTGGGGCGCTTCCTCGCGCGGTTGCAGGGCTTCTGCACGCTTGGCCGCTGCGCCAGTCTTGCCCAGAAAATAGCCGACAAGTATCCCGGCTCCTGCGATCAACAGCGCCGAGACCGCCAGAATCGGCCCAGGGGGCAAGCTATCCATAATTATCGCCCGTCAGATATGCAGAATGTATTCACGAACCAGCTTGCTGCCAAAGTAGGCCAGCATCAACAGGCAAAAGCCGGCAAACGTCCAGCGGATGGCTTTGTGGCCGCGCCAGCCGAGGTGATAACGGCCCAGCAGGAGCACGCTGAATACGATCCATGCCAGGCAGGCCAGCAAGGTTTTGTGCACCAGGTGCTGGGCGAACAGGTTGCCCAAAAACAGCCAGCCGGAAATCAGGGACATCGAGAGCAGTGACCAGCCGGCCCACAAGAAGCCGAACAGCAGGCTTTCCATGGTTTGCAGCGGCGGGAAGTTTTTGATCAGGCCCTTGGGATGCTTGTGCTTGAGCTGATAGTTCTGCAGCGACAGCAGCAATGCCTGGAACACCGCGATGGTGAACATGCCATAGGCCAGGATCGACAGCAGGATATGCGCGAGTATGCCGGGCTCTTCATTAATGACCTGAACCGTGCCGGGCGGCGCGAATTCGGACAGCAGCACTGTCAGCATGCCCAGCGGATATAAAAGCAGCAGCAGGTTCTCGACCGGTATCCGTGCGCAGGCAACCAGGGTCACGGTGATCACGGCCGCGGCAATCAGGCTGGCTGCACTGAAAAAGTCCAGTTCAAGGCCGGCAGGCGTCATCAGGTGGGTAAACAGGCTGGCGGCGTGGGCGAGCACGGCAAGAATGCCAAGCGTCACCAACAGGCGTTTGTTCGCCTTTGCGCCTTGGCGCAGGCAAGAGCCTTGATAGAAGGTCGCAGCGGCATATAAGCAGGCGGCGGCGAGGCTGGGTAGCAAGCTGGGTGACAAGGGGAGCATAAATCCTGTTAGGCAAGCCCGAAAGGACTGAGTTTGGCATACAACCGCCTGTACACGAAAGACCACATAAGCCGACGGCAAGGTGTCGGACACGGCCAGTCTTCGCTATAATCCGCGACCTGCCCACGCCGCAGGCTCGCCGAGCATCAGTTTTACACGGGCTGGGCCGCAATAACCCCGGTCTACTTTGGGCCTGAAAGGATCGCGCATGTTTGAAAATTTAACCGATCGTCTCTCGCAGACGCTGCGCCATGTCACCGGCAAGGCCAAGCTGACCGAGGACAATATCAAAGACACCCTGCGTGAAGTGCGCATGGCGTTGCTGGAAGCCGATGTGGCGTTGCCAGTCGTCAAAGACTTCGTCAACGCGGTCAAAGAGCGCGCTGTAGGCACAGAAGTGTCCCGCAGCCTGACGCCTGGCCAGGCGTTTGTGAAGATCGTCCAGGCTGAGCTTGAAAGCCTGATGGGCGCTGCCAACGAGGATCTGGTCCTCAATGTCACGCCGCCAGCCGTTGTATTGATGGCCGGTTTGCAGGGTGCGGGTAAAACCACCACCGCCGGCAAGCTGGCGCGCTTCCTTAAAGAGCGCAAAAAGAAAACCGTGATGGTGGTCTCGGCCGACGTTTATCGTCCGGCAGCGATCAAGCAGCTCGAAACCCTGGCCAATGAAGTCGGCGTGACCTTCTTCCCGTCCGACTTGAGCCAGAAGCCGGTAGACATCGCTCGCGCAGCCATTGCTGAAGCGAAGCTGAAGTTCATCGACGTGGTCATCCTCGATACCGCGGGCCGCCTGCATATCGATGCCGAGATGATGGCCGAGATTCAGGAGCTGCACGCGGCCGTCAAGCCTGCTGAAACCCTGTTTGTCGTTGACGCCATGACCGGCCAGGATGCGGCCAACACCGCCAAGGCTTTCGGCGACGCATTGCCGCTGACCGGCGTGATCCTGACCAAGGTCGACGGTGATGCCCGTGGCGGTGCGGCGCTGTCCGTGCGTGCCATTACCGGCAAGCCGATCAAGTTCATCGGTATGGGCGAGAAGAGCGACGCGCTTGAGCCTTTCCACCCGGACCGTATCGCTTCGCGCATCCTGGGCATGGGCGACGTGCTCAGCCTGATCGAGCAGGCCGAACAGACCCTCGATAAAGACAAAGCCGACAAACTGGCCAAAAAGCTCAAGAAAGGTAAAGGCTTCGACCTCGAAGACTTCCGCGACCAACTGCAACAGATGAAGAACATGGGCGGCCTTGGCGGCCTCATGGACAAGCTGCCGAACATGGGTGGCGTCAATCTGGCGCAAATGGGCAATGCCCAGGGCGCAGCTGAAAAGCAGTTCAAGCAGATGGAAGCCATCATCAACTCCATGACCCCGGCCGAGCGCCGCGACCCTGAGCTGATCAGCGGTTCGCGTAAACGCCGTATTGCCATGGGTTCCGGCACTCAGGTGCAGGACATCGGTCGCTTGATCAAGCAGCACAAGCAGATGCAGAAGATGATGAAAAAGTTCTCCACCAAAGGTGGAATGGCCAAAATGATGCGCGGCATGGGCTCGATGATGCCCGGCGGCGGCATGCCAAAAATGTAATTTACCCGCCCGTACGCTTGCGTGCGGGCAACTCGCAGCAATGCGAGACACCCGGCAAACCCGCACTGTGCGGGAGCTGACCTGTCACCATTCATGGTGATCTCGTTGCAAGTCTGTACGGCATGCCGATAGGCGCCAGAAAAAGACATTTGCAAAAGTCCGGATATTCCTTAGAATATGCGGCCTTTCGGGCACCTATGCCCGCTGTGCCTTTAGATTTGCAGCACCGACTACAGGAACGATGTTCACATGCTAACAATCCGTCTTGCCCTTGGCGGCTCCAAAAAGCGCCCGTTTTACCACTTGACCGTTACCGACAGCCGTAACCCACGTGACGGTTCCCACAAGGAACAAATTGGTTTCTTCAACCCGGTTGCCCGTGGTCAGGAAATCCGTTTCTCCGTTAAAGAAGACCGCCTCGCCTACTGGCTGAGCGTTGGTGCTCAACTGTCTGAGCGTGTTGCTCAGCTGGTTAAAGAAAACGCTAAGGCTGCGGCCTGAGCAATATGAGCGTGACGCCTGAAACTGCTGATGATTTGATCGTTATCGGCAAAATCTATTCGATTCACGGCGTGCGCGGCGAAGTGAAGGTTTATTCCTTTACGGATCCAATTGATAACCTGTTGGACTACAAAAAGCTGACGCTTCGGCGCGGCAATGATGTACGACAGGCAGAGCTGGTCAGTGGCCGTTCTCATAACGGCAAGTTTCTGGTTGTGAAGCTCAAGGGTCTCGATGACCGTGATGAAGCTGGTCTTCTTCGTGAATTCGAAATCTGCGTGCCGCGTAACCTGTTTCCTGAACTGACCGACGGCGAGTACTACTGGTACCAGCTGCAGGGACTGAAAGTGACCAACCTTGAAGGGCAATTGCTCGGCAAGATTGTTGACCTGATGGAAACTGGCTCGAACGATGTCATGGAAGTCAAACCTTGCCCAGGTAGCCTGGATGATCGCGATCGCTTGTTGCCCTATACAGAGCAATGCGTGCTGAGCGTCGACCTGGTAGCGGGCGAGATGAAGGTGGATTGGGATGCGGACTTCTAAGCGTGGCTAAATTGCGCGTAGAAGTGATCAGTTTGTTTCCCGAAATGTTTTCCGCCATCAGCGACTACGGCATCACTAGTCGTGCGGTGAAACAAGGGCTCTTGCAGCTGACTTGTTGGAACCCGCGAGACTACACAACGGACCGACATCACACTGTGGACGATCGCCCATTTGGCGGTGGTCCGGGCATGGTGATGAAGATCAAGCCTCTGGAAGATGCACTGGTTCAGGCCAGAGAAGCAGCCGGAGAGGCGGCGAAGGTTATTTACCTGTCGCCCCAAGGCCGTCAACTGAATCAGTCGGCGGTACGCGAACTGGCGAATGAGGAAGCATTAATCCTCATTGCAGGTCGTTATGAAGGCATTGACGAGCGTTTTATAGACGCTTATGTCGATGAAGAGTGGTCGATTGGTGACTATGTACTCTCTGGTGGCGAGCTACCGGCGATGGTTCTGATTGATGCGGTTACACGACTGCTGCCTGGAGCTTTAGGGCATGCGGACTCCGCGGAGGAAGATTCCTTCACGGATGGTTTGCTGGATTGCCCGCACTACACCCGACCGGAGGTGTATGCGGATCAGCGTGTTCCCGACGTATTGCTTAGTGGCAATCATGCACACATCCGGCGTTGGCGTTTACAGCAGTCCCTTGGGCGGACCTTTGAACGACGCGCCGATCTTCTGGAAAGCCGCTCGCTTTCTGGAGAAGAGAAGAAGCTGCTCGAGGAATATATCCGCGAGCGGGACGATAGTTAACAACGTATCGATGGTAGATCAGTTGATCTACCTTAGGAGCACAGCATGACTAACAAAATCATCCTTGCACTCGAAGCAGAGCAGATGACCAAAGAGATCCCTCCTTTTGCCCCGGGCGACACCATTGTCGTTCAGGTGAAAGTGAAGGAAGGCGATCGTTCGCGTCTGCAAGCTTTCGAAGGTGTAGTGATTGCCAAGCGTAACCGTGGCGTGAACAGTGCTTTCACTGTTCGTAAAATCTCCAACGGTGTTGGCGTAGAACGTACTTTCCAGACCTACAGCCCGCAAATCGACAGCATGGCAGTGAAACGTCGCGGTGACGTTCGTAAAGCCAAGCTGTACTACCTGCGTGACCTGTCCGGTAAAGCAGCTCGCATCAAGGAAAAACTGGCTTAAGTCCAGCTTCCCGATGCAGAAAAAAGCAGCCTTCGGGCTGCTTTTTTGTTGCCTGAGATTTGTCATACCTTTGTCCAGTTGTAGGTAGTAAAAGCATGACTTTGCGTGAGCAAGAGATTCAACGTCGTACTGAATTGTCCGTTACCCGTATTACCAAAGCGGTTTTCCCATCGACCACCAATCACCACAACACCCTGTTTGGCGGCACTGCGCTGGCCTGGATGGACGAAGTATCGTTTATCGCCGCCACTCGTTTTTGTCGTCTGCCGTTGGTGACGGTGTCTACCGATCGCATTGACTTCAACCACCCCATTGCCGCGGGTTGCATCGTTGAGCTGGTGGGGCGAGTGGTTAAAGTCGGCAACACCAGTCTCAAGGTTGAGGTTGAGGTGTATGTCGAAAGCATGAGTTGCGATGGCCGCGAATTGGCCATCCAGGGTTTGTTCAGCTTTGTTGCCATCGATGATGACAAGCGCCCGGTGCCGGTGTTGCCAGGGTTTGCCTCGTAAAACGGCATTGCGCAGTTTTGTGAGCAGCGCATTACATGTGGGAACTGGCTTGCCTGCGATGCAAGCGCCGCAGTCTGGCTGGCACACCGCAGGGATGCCATCGCGAGCAAGCCCGCTCCCACAAGGAAGGTGGGGCTTCAGCTCTGCTGCCTGATCAGTGCCAGCAACGTCCACCCGGTACCCGGTTTCAGCTCGCTGTCGGGTGTCACCACATGGACCCAGCCATTCCCGTCCCGGGCGAACAGCAGGGTGACGCGTTTACCGTGCAGGTTCTGGTAGTCCTCCCAGGTGAAGTTGTCGGTCAAGTTCGTGCTGTACAACTCGGCACCCTGACTCAGTTCACTGGCCAGCTGGCCATAGGTCAGTGCCGGGTTGCCCAGCGCTTGCCCACGGTACTCGTGACTGGCGCGATGTTTGTCGGTGCGCCGGCTTTCCTGGCCATTGGTCAGGGCAAACAAGCGCTGGGGGCCGAACTCGTGGTGAAAACGAACCGCTGCCAGGGTGTTCAGCTCGCCAGACGGCGACAGGGCGAGCAAATACCCCAGGCCCACCAGGTCAAGATGGGATTCGGCGTGCTCTGATGCCGGGTTGCCAAAGTAAGTCGGCAGGTTTTCCATGCGCGCTGAGCGAATGTTTTCCCAGTTGGAGTCGGTCAGCAGTACCCGGCTGCCCAGTTGCTGAAGGGCTTTGCCAATGATCCGGGCCGGGCCATTGGCGCCGACGATCAAAAAGCCGCTGGGTGCGGGCTCGGCCACTTTCAGCAGGCGGGCCAGAGGCCGTGCCGTGGCGCTTTGCAGTACCACGGTGCCAATGATCACCGCAAACGTAAGCGGCACCAGCAGCAACGCGCCTTCGTGACCCGCTTCGTCCAGCCTGATTGCAAAAATCGCTGAAACGGCAGCCGCGACAATTCCGCGCGGAGCAATCCAGGCAAGTAGAGCGCGTTCACGCCAGTTCAGTTTTGAGCCAAACGTTGAGAGCACGACGTTCAGTGGACGAGCAATAAACTGAATAATCAGCAGCAACACCAGCACCACCGGCCCGAGGCCGATCATGGCGTTCAAGTCCAGGCGCGCGGCGAGCAGAATGAACAGGCCCGAGATCAGGAAAATGCTCAGGTTCTCCTTGAAGTGCAAGATGTTGCGTACATCCACGCCTTTCATGTTGGCCATCCACATGCCCATCAGCGTGACCGCCAGCAAGCCCGATTCATGCATGGCCTCATTGGCACCAATAAACACAGCCAGCACCGCCGCCAGTGTTGCCAGGCTTTGCAGATACTCGGGCAGCCATTGGCGGCGCACGATGTGCCCCATGATCCAGCCGCCCACGATGCCGAACACGCTGCCGCAGACAATCACCCCGGCAAAGGTCAGCAGGCTGTGGCTCAGGCCTTCGCCCGTGGCGCTGGCGATGATGAAGCTGTAAACCACGACCGCGAGCAACGCCCCAATCGGGTCGATGACAATGCCTTCCCAGCGCAGGATAGTGGCAATAGACGCCTTGGGCCGCACGACACGAAGCATCGGCACAATCACCGTCGGCCCTGTGACCAGCGTCAGGGTGCCGAACAGCAAGGCCAGCAGCCAGTCAAAGCCCAGCAGCCAATGGGTAGCCAGGGTGATCACCGCCCAGGTCGAGAGCGCTCCGATCGTGACCAGTCGATGCACCACTGTGCCGATTTCGCGCCACTCGGACAGGTGAAGGGTCAGGCTGCCTTCAAACAGAATCAACGCCACAGCCAGAGAAACCAGCGGCATCAGCAAGGGGCCGAACAGCTCTTGAGGGTTAAGCCAGCTCAATACGGGGCCCACTAAAATCCCGGTCAACAGCAAAAACAGAATGGCCGGCAACTTCAGTCGCCAGGCCAGCCACTGGGAGCCCAGGGCTGCGATGCCGATACCGCCGAAAGACAGCAAAATCTGTTGTTCGGTCATAAGGTGATCCTGTAGGAACTTGGGGTTTATGGCGTGCGCCGGCTATGAAAGACTAGCGGCCACTTTTGCACTTCACTTTTTATTTGTGCGCAGCCTCTGGCCTGCGCATTTCGAGAGCCAATGCCCGCTATAGACGATCCACTTATCGACCGTTTCCTGGATGCCTTGTGGTTGGAAAAAGGCCTTTCGGACAACACTCGCGGCGCTTATCGCAGTGATTTGGCCTTGTTCAATGGCTGGTTGGGCGAGCGCGACATTGCGTTGATCAATGCCGGGCGCGAATTGATCCTCGATCACTTGGCCTGGCGACTGGAGCATGGCTACAAGCCCCGATCCACCGCGCGCTTCCTGTCAGGCGCGCGGGGGTTCTATCGTTACTTGCTGCGAGAAAGGCTGATTGCCGTCGACCCGACGCTGCAAGTCGATATGCCGCAGTTAGGCCGGCCGTTGCCCAAGTCCCTGTCAGAGGCCGACGTTGAGGCGCTGCTCGCCGCTCCGGATCTGAGTGATGCCATCGGTCAGCGTGATCGGGCCATGCTCGAAGTGTTGTATGCCTGTGGCCTGCGGGTGACAGAGTTGATCAGCCTGACCCTGGAGCAGATCAATCTGCGTCAGGGGGTGTTGCGGGTGATGGGCAAGGGCAGCAAGGAGCGCCTGGTGCCGATGGGGGAGGAGGCCATCGTCTGGGTTGAGCGCTACATGCGCGATGCCAGGCATGAGCTGCTCGCAGGGCGCCCCAGTGATGTGATGTTTCCCAGCCAGCGAGGTGAGCAAATGACTCGCCAGACCTTCTGGCACCGCATCAAGCATCAAGCCAAAGTCGCGGGGATCGACAAGTCACTGTCGCCTCATACCTTGCGTCACGCCTTCGCCACCCATCTGCTCAACCACGGCGCCGACCTGCGTGTGGTGCAAATGCTGCTGGGGCATAGCGACCTGTCCACGACCCAGATCTACACCCATGTGGCCCGTGCCCGCCTGCAGGACCTCCACGCCCGCCATCACCCGCGTGGCTAGTGGTAGTCGGTCATGCAAGCCATCTGTGGTAGGCTTTGCCGGTTCAGAAAGCGCGCCGCCCCCACTCGAAGTTCCATGTCGGGTATTGCGGGTTGGCCGCGTTGCCCGTCTTCAGGAGTTCCCATGCGCGTGACCCAGATTTTTGCCGCCGCAGCCATTGCGTTGGTCAGTACGTTTTCGTTCGCCGACACCGGCGCCGAGCAAGCTATTCGCAAGAGCCTCGAAACGCTGCAGCTGGATGTTCCGGTCGAGAGCATCAGCGCAAGCCCGATGGCCGGCCTGTATGAAGTCAAACTCAAGGGCAGTCGCGTTCTGTACGCCAGTGCGGATGGACAGTTCATCGTTCAAGGCTATATGTTCCAGCTCAAGGACGGTAAGCCGGTCAATCTGACCGAGCAGGCAGAGCGTGTTGGCGTCGCCAAATTGATCAATGGCATTCCGGTGGCAGAGACCGTCGTTTACCCTGCAATCGGTGAAACCAAGTCGCACATCACGGTCTTTACCGACACCACTTGCCCGTATTGCCACAAATTGCACGCCGAAGTCCCTGAGCTGAACAAAATGGGGATCGAAGTGCGCTATGTTGCATTCCCGCGTCAGGGCCTTGGTTCTCCAGGTGACCAGCAACTGCAGGCCGTCTGGTGCTCCAAGGACAAAAAGTCGGCGATGGACAAGATGACTGACGGTAAAACGGTCGAGGCGCCAAAATGCGCCAACCCGGTCGCCAAGCAGTTCGCGATGGGCCAGTCCATCGGTGTAAATGGCACGCCAGCCATTGTTTTGGCTGACGGTCAGGTAATTCCGGGTTATCAGCCTGCTGCACAGGTTGGCAAGCTGGCACTCAGTGTTAAATAATCCTGCATCGTCACGGTAAGCCTTTGACGATCATGGCGGGGCAGTCCAACTGCCCGGCTATTAATAGAGAACCGTGGCAATCCACGGTTGTTTTCCACGGCCGACCTTGAGTCGGCCGTTTTATGGGGAGTTCAGCGTGAATCCGGTCAAAGTAGGTATCTGTGGGCTCGGGACCGTCGGTGGCGGCACCTTCAACGTACTAAAGCGTAACGCCGAAGAGATTGCGCGCCGTGCCGGGCGTGGTATCCAGGTTGCGCAAATTGCAATGCGTACGCCAAACCCTCAGTGCGACATTACCGGTACCCCCATTACCAACGATGTATTCGCTGTTGCGACCAACCCTGAAATCGACATTGTCATCGAGCTGATCGGTGGTTACACCATCGCTCGTGAGCTGGTGCTCAAGGCCATCGAGAACGGCAAGCATGTAGTGACTGCGAACAAGGCACTAATTGCCGTTCACGGTAACGAAATCTTCGCCAAGGCCCAGGAAAAGGGCGTGATCGTTGCGTTCGAAGCGGCCGTTGCAGGCGGCATCCCGGTGATCAAGGCCATTCGTGAAGGCCTGTCGGCCAACCGCATCAACTGGGTTGCGGGCATCATCAACGGTACCGGTAACTTCATCCTCACCGAGATGCGTGAAAAAGGCCGTACGTTCGAAGACGTGCTGGCTGAAGCGCAAGCGCTGGGGTATGCCGAAGCCGACCCGACGTTCGACGTTGAAGGGATCGATGCAGCACACAAGCTGACGATTCTGGCGTCGATTGCCTTCGGTATCCCGTTGCAATTCGACAAGGCCTACACCGAAGGCATCACCAAGCTGACAACCGCTGACGTGAATTACGCTGAAGCCCTGGGTTACCGCATCAAGCACCTGGGTGTTGCGCGCAGCACGGCCAATGGTATCGAACTGCGTGTTCACCCAACGCTGATTCCGGCTGATCGCCTGCTGGCCAACGTCAATGGCGTCATGAACGCCGTCATGGTCAATGGTGATGCTGCCGGTTCGACCCTGTTCTACGGCGCAGGTGCGGGCATGGAGCCAACGGCTTCGTCCGTGATTGCCGACCTGGTGGACGTGGTTCGCGCCATGACCAGCGACCCTGAAAACCGTGTGCCGCACCTGGCCTTCCAGCCAGACCTGTTGTCCGATCACCCGATCCTGCCGATCGATGCGTGTGAAAGCGCATACTACCTGCGTATCCAGGCGAAGGATCATCCGGGCGTATTGGCTCAAGTGGCCAGTATCCTGTCCGAGCGCGGTATCAACATCGAGTCGATCATGCAAAAAGAGGTCGAGGAGCACGATGGTCTGGTGCCAATGATTCTGCTGACCCATCGGGTCATCGAGCAGCACATGAACGATGCGATCACGGCGCTTGAAACGTTGCAGGGCGTAGTGGGGCCAGTGGTTCGTATCCGAGTTGAACATCTCAATTAATTGATAGCGCCAAGCGGCAGGTTCCCGGCCGCTTGGCGCTCAAACCGAAGGTTTGAAAAACATGCGCTATATCAGCACCCGTGGCCAGGCACCGGCCCTGAATTTTGAAGATGTATTGCTGGCCGGGCTGGCCAGCGATGGCGGTTTGTATGTGCCGGAAAACCTGCCGCGCTTTACCCAGGAAGAAATCGCTTCCTGGGCCGGTTTGCCGTACCACGAGTTGGCGTTTCGGGTCATGCGCCCGTTTGTGACCGGCAGTATCCCGGACGCGGACTTCAAAAAGATTCTCGAAGAAACCTACGGCGCGTTTTCCCACGCAGCGGTAGCGCCGCTGCGTCAGCTCAATGGCAATGAATGGGTGCTTGAGCTATTCCACGGCCCGACCCTGGCGTTCAAGGATTTCGCCCTGCAACTGCTCGGTCGCTTGCTCGACTACGTGCTGGCAAAGCGTGGCGAGCGCGTGGTGATTGTCGGAGCAACCTCCGGTGATACCGGCTCGGCTGCCATTGAAGGCTGCAAGCATTGCGAGAATGTCGACATTTTCATCCTGCACCCCAATAACCGGGTGTCGGAAGTTCAGCGTCGCCAGATGACTACGCTGTTCGGTGACAACATTCATAACATCGCCATCGAAGGCAACTTCGATGACTGCCAGGAAATGGTCAAGGCCAGTTTTGCCGACCAGGGTTTCCTCAAGGGCACACGCCTGGTCGCGGTGAACTCGATCAACTGGGCGCGGATCATGGCCCAGATCGTTTACTACTTCCATGCAGCCCTGCAACTGGGCGGACCGCACCGATCAGTGTCGTTCTCGGTGCCTACCGGCAACTTTGGCGACATCTTTGCGGGTTACCTGGCGCGCAACATGGGCTTGCCGATCAACCAGTTGATCGTTGCCACCAACCGCAACGACATCCTGCATCGCTTCATGAGCGGCAATCAGTACGCCAAGGACACCCTGCACGCGACCCTGTCGCCGTCGATGGACATCATGGTGTCTTCGAACTTCGAACGTTTGCTGTTCGATCTTCACGGTCGCAATGGCGCGGCGGTTGCAGCCCTGATGGACACGTTCAAGCAAACCGGCAACTTCAGCGTTGAAGATGATCGCTGGACCGAGGCGCGCCGTCTGTTCGACTCGTTGGCAGTCGATGATGAGCAGACCTGCGAAACCATCGCCCAGGTGTTTGCCGAGAGCGGTGAAGTGCTGGATCCGCACACTGCCATTGGCGTGCGTGCAGCTCGCGAATGCCGTCGCAGCCTGGATATTCCGATGGTTATCCTGGGCACGGCACACCCGGTCAAGTTCCCGGAAGCGGTTGAGAAAGCCGGCATAGGAAAAGCGCAGGAGTTGCCGTCGCACCTTTCCGACCTTTTTGAGCGAGAAGAGCGCTACACCGTGTTGGCAAATGATCTCAAGGCTGTTCAAGCCTTTGTCAGCCAGCATGGTAATCGAGGCAAGCCTCTTTAAGAGCATTTGTCTTACGCGTTTTGAAGCCCGTCATCTGACGGGCTTTTTTGTTTGCGCATGGCATCCTTGGCCGCTTTTAGACCCCGCATGTTGGCGGGTTTGTGGCCAAGGATTCTGTCATGTCACCACTTCACCAGGCATTTGAATCAGGGGCGCGCCTATTGCTGGCGATGGTTCTCCTGACCTGTATGCAGCCGGCCATTGCCAGCCATGGTTTGCCCTTCAGGCTTGCAACAAGCTTTATCGAGTTCAAGCCGCTGCAACTGGATGCCTCTGAACAGCAATGGCTGGCCGATCACCCAACGCTGCGTGTGGGTATCGCCCTCGGCGATTACGAACCTGTCGATATCACCAATGATCGCGATTACTACCAGGGCCTCAGCGCCGATTACCTGGGGCTCGTTCGTGACAGGCTGGGAGTGTCTGTCGAGCTTTTGGGCTACAAAAAGCGAGACCAGGCATTGGCCGAGCTGCTGGCCGGGAAAATCGACATCCTGACCAGTGCCAGCGGCTTTGAACGGGGGATTGAAGGCATCGCTTTTTCCCGCAGCTACATGGTTGATCAAGGGGTCATCGTCGGGCGTGCCAGTGACTTCGAGCCGATTACGCGCTGGGCGGGTAAAAAGATAGGCTTTGTCGATGGTTACGTCGATATACAGACCGCCCATGGGTTTTACCCCGACAGCGAGCTCATCCTCACCCCCCATTTGCAGAGTGCCATGGAAGCGCTGGCTGAAGGGGATATCGATGCATTCATCGGTAACGAGCTCATGGTGCAGGCATTCAAGAATGTTCGGCCTTACTCAGGGGTGCGCATTATGGGTGATAGCGTTTTGCCGGCTGACGGGTTTGCTTTTGCCACTCGCCGCTCCGAGCCCCAGCTAGCAGCGTTGATTGAAAAGGCATTCGGCAGCATTGATGACGCAACGAGACAGATGGTCCTGGCCCGCTGGACGACCGGGCTTGAAGGGAGCAGCGGGCAGCAGCCCATCGATCTGTTGCCCGACGAGCAGGAATGGATCAAGCGTCATCCGGTCGTGACCCTCGCCACCCAACAGTTTCCGTTGTACGCGTTCAGGGCTGGAGACGGTCGCTGGGTGGGGCTGAGCGTTGACATTCTGGCGCGTATATCTCGAATGACCGGGCTGCAGTTTGTGCACAAGGAAGCGTTTTCAACGGTGAACATTCTGGACATGCTCAAAAGTGGCGAGGCGCAAATGAACTCCAGCCTCTCCCGAAACCGTGAGCGTAGCGCTTTTCTGGACTTCACCTATTCCTACGGAGGGGCACCCTGGGTATTTGTGGTGCGCGTCAATGATTCCCGGCTGGGTTCGCTGGACCAGTTGGCGGGTAAGGTGCTGGTGCTTCCCGCCAGGCACGCCCTCGAAGACTTGATTCGACGAGAGTACCCCGCAATCACCTTGCTGCTGGTGGATACCTACGCCCAGGCACGCCACGCAGTGGCCACGGGTGATGCGGATGCAACGATCCAGAGCGAGACACAAGCTCACCTCTATCCGCCGGGGCGTCTAAAGGTCGGGCGCAGTGTGGATGGACGATGGACCGCTGCCAGTTTTTCGGTATCGACCCAATACCCTGAGCTGCTTGGCATCATGAACAAGGCGCTTGAGGCCATTCCGGTGGCCGAATTTCGAGCGCTGAGAACCCGATGGTTGGGAGGCGTTGGTCAACCACTTGTTATCGAGGGGGGAGCTTACCCTTCAGTCTGGTTGTATTGGGCATTTGCAGCGTTGTTTACCGCTGGCCTCATGCTGTTTTCATGGAACCGGTTTCTGCGCAGGCAGCTAGGGATCAGGCGCCGGTTTGAGCAATCCCTGCGCGAGGAGCTGGAACTCAATCGACGTTATTTGGATGGCATCCCCAGCCCGATATTCGTGGTGGGCCTGGAAGGTGAGTTGCTCGCCTGCAATAAAAGCTATGAAGAGCGCTTGTCGGTGCAACTGGAGCAGATATGCGGATTGAAGGTCACGGACGTCAATTTATTTCCTGATGAGCTGGCTGAGCAGTTTCAGCAAGAGCTTATGCGCATGATCCAGAGCCGTAAGCCTTGCTACAAAAAACGGTGGGTGGAGTTTAAAGCGGGAGGTATGGAAATCTACCAGTGGACTGTCCCGTTTTACTCCGTATCAGGGCGGCTGGAAGGGCTGGTAGGCGGGTGGTTTGATACCTCCGAGACCAGGAAGTGGAGCTAGCAGGCTCACTTAAACGTTAAAAACAAACTTTGTATAAAACAGCACAACTTTCAGAAATTTCCTATGTTTCTTGGCTGCTGGGCCTACTAAAGTTCACACACTCTGTAACAGCAGGTTTATGCCCTGAAGGTTCAAGATGCGGCCTCTGAAAGTATTGATTCTTGAAGACAACCCGTTTCAGTTAATGGCGTTGCACCAAATGTTGAACGCTTTTCGGATTTTTGACGTCCTGACGGCTGAAAGCGTGGACTCGGCCCGGGAGTCCCTGCTCAAGTGCGGGGCAATCGATCTTGCCATTTGCGATCTCTACATGGACGGCACATCGGGGCTTGAGTTGATCAGCGAACTGGCCCGCGCGCGCAGTGCGAGGGCGGTGATCATTTTGAGTGCGGCGGCGCCCCCTGTGATCGAAAGAGCGGCCCAGCTGGCCCGCAAGCAAGGCCTGAGGGTGTTGGGCTGCTTGTCTAAACCACTGACCCTGGGCAGCTTGGGGCAATTGCTGGACTCATATCAGCGCACGTGTTCGAGCGCTGGCGCTGCCAAGGGGAATTAACTGCTGGTATCGGGGAACTTTCAGCGGGCTTGGTGTGTCAGATTTTCCATCAACAGGAGCAAGTCTATTGCTCCGATGCTTGTAGCCTGTTGAGCGGGTCGTCAAGACCTTGTTAAAACCCGAGTAGCTTCCCCACTGCTCGGGTTTTTTTTATTGTTTTTTTTGTCATTGCGAATCCAGGTGCGACACGGGGGCTGGCCCCAATGTGTTGAGCAGGGTATTGACGGTGCGAATGACCTCGCGACCTTCAGGTGTGGCCGAACAACCAATGTAAATGGACTGAAACTCGGGTGCGCCCTGAATCGGGTAAAACGTCAGTGAGTCGGGCGGCAAACCTTGTTCGTTGGCCTTGGCCTGGATCTCCGGCCAATACCCCAGCAGTGCCGGCATGCGGCCAGCCTGCTGCATTTGCAGCAGGCTGCTCAGCGGATCGTTGCCGTAATGCATGACAATCTGGCTGGCAGGGGCCTGGGTCAGCTGGGCGTCAATCCACTCGCCGTAGCTGCGCTTGGCAATGACTCCAAGCTTCATGGTTTGAGCCTTTAGCAGCCCTGGCAGGTCAACCTTGTTGTTCTGGATGAAGGGTTCGACCAGGTGCCGGTTCTCACTCAGAATGGCCATGCCATTGCTGTGCATGACTGCAACGGGTGCGGAGTAGACAATCGACTGGGCGCGAGCGGGGTTCCAGATCAAGGCCGGATCGCAGGCCAGTGCCCGTTCACCCAGCATCTGCAGGGCCCGCGCCCGGTTGACCTGCATGATGACGTGCTGGTACTGCGGCATGCTTTCGATCAGCACGGGCATCATTTGATCGATGACCCCCTGACCTTTTTGCTGCCCGTGAAACACCGTGAGCGGCGGTAGATCGCGCAGCAGCCAGATCAGCTTTGGCTCGGCCTGACTGCCGGTGGCCCAGACCAGAAGCAGCGGCGTTATCAGGCCTGCCCAAAGGCTTCGCCACTTCAAGCGATGAGTCATCGTGCTGATCTCCTTCGGTTGCCACTCAACGTGGCAACGGGCCTAAATGGCGCCCGCTTGCTTGAGGTTGGCGATGGCTGCTGCGTCGTAGCCCAGCGCGCTCAACAACTCATGATTATGGGCGCCCAACTCAGGCCCGACCCAATCGGCCGAGCCGGGAGTCTCAGACAGCCTGGGCACGATACCGGGCATTTTGAAGTCTTTGCCGTCAGGCAGCTTGGCTTGCAGAAACATTTCACGGGCCAGAAATTGCGGGTCAGTGAACATGTCTTCTGCTGAAAAAATGCGGCTGGCGGGGACTTGCGCCGTGCTCAACTGCTCCAGCACCGTCTCAAGCGGCAGCGAGCCGACCCAGCGGTCAATCACGCCATACAGCTCATCACGACGGGCGTCACGGCCATCGTTGCTGGCCAGTGCCGGATCATTCGCCAGGTCGTCACGGCCAATGATGTGCATGAAACGCTTGAAGATAGCGTCGCCGTTGGCGCCGATCTGTACGTGCTTGCCGTCCAGGCTGGTATGAATCGAAGACGGGGTAATGCCCGGCATGATGTTGCCCGTGCGCTCGCGGATAAAACCGAACACATCGAATTCGGGGACCATGCTCTCCATCATGGCAAAAATGGCCTCGTAGAGTGCTACGTCCACCACCTGGCCTTGCCCGCCGTTGACCTCGCGATGACGCAACGCCATCAGGGCGCCAATGACGCCCCACAGCGCGGCAATCGAGTCGCCAATGGAGATGCCGGTTCGCACCGGAGGGCGGTCTTCAAAACCGGTGATGTAGCGCAGCCCGCCCATGGACTCGCCTACCGCGCCAAAGCCCGGCTGGTCTTTCATGGGGCCGGTCTGGCCAAAGCCGGACAGGCGCACCATCACCAGTTTCGGGTTCAGGGCATGCAGCACATCCCAGCCCAGGCCCAGTTTTTCGAGCACGCCGGGGCGAAAGTTTTCGATCAGGATATCGGCGTCAGCCAGCAAGGCCTTGAGGATGTCCAGGCCATCGGGATGCTTGAGGTTCAGGGTCAGGGATTTTTTGTTGCGCGCCTGGACGAACCACCACAGCGACGTGCCTTCGTACAACTTGCGCCATTTTCGCAGAGGATCGCCACCATCCGGGGACTCGACCTTGATCACCTGTGCGCCAAACTCAGCGCAAATGCGCGATGCAAAAGGCCCCGCGATCAGAGTGCCCAGTTCGACGACCTTTAGGCCTGATAGGGGTTTGGTGGCAAGCGGCATGTGGAATCCTTGTCCTGGGGGCGAGCGAGTACAGCCTTTTAACATAGCTGGTCGCTGGCAAGAAGCGGGTCGATTCGTTCAATGACAGCGTATCGGTTAGACTTGCCGCCTTTCTCAGTATCAAGAAGCCCGTTCATGGCACAGCCGTCCACGACCTACAAGTTTGAACTCAACCTGACCGATCTCGATCGCGGGGTTTATGAAAGCGTCAAGCAGACCATCGCCCGTCATCCTTCGGAAACCGAAGAACGCATGACCGTGCGCCTTCTTGCCTACGCCTTTTGGTACAACGAGCATCTGTCT
This sequence comes from Pseudomonas sp. MF06569, assembly GCF_059862735.1. Classification (NCBI taxonomy): domain Bacteria; kingdom Pseudomonadati; phylum Pseudomonadota; class Gammaproteobacteria; order Pseudomonadales; family Pseudomonadaceae; genus Pseudomonas; species Pseudomonas sp. MF06569. Next base: position 143,142 of record NZ_JCBCUZ010000010.1, read on the forward strand.
TTTGGTCGTGGCCTGTCTGATGTAGACGAACCAGCTCTGTGGGAAAAAAGCCTGGATGACCGTGTTTTGCACTGGATCGAAGTTGGCCAGCCCGACGCCGACCGCCTGACCTGGTGCTCGCGCCGTACCGAGCGCACCAGTTTGCTGGCCTATGGCAGCTTGCGTGTGTGGGAAGGCAAGGTGATCCCGGCGATCAAAAACCTGAAAAACGTCAACATTGCTGCCGTCCCGCAAGAGATTCTTGAAGTGCTGGCCAAAGACATGCCACGGGTTATCAAGTGGGATGTCATGATCAGCGAAGGCACTATCTTCGTGACCGACGATCGCGGCCAGCACGAAGTGCAGTTGCAGTGGCTGCAAGGCGAACGCGGCTAAGCCACTCCACTTTATTACGACCAAGAGACTCTTCACCCGCTTATGCGCATCGAACCTCGTCCACTGCCTCAAACCCTGCCTTTTTTGGGCGAAATGCCAACCCTGCTGACGCGTCTCTACGCGGCACGGGGTGTGCAGTCGCAAGCTGAGCTGGACAAAAGTCTGGCGCGACTTATCCCGTACCAGCAGCTCAAGGGCATCGATGCGGCCGTGGATTTGCTGGTGGTGGCGCTCGAGCAGCGCCAGCGCATTCTGATCGTGGGCGACTTTGACGCCGACGGGGCTACGGCCAGTACGGTGGGCATGCTGGGCTTGCGTTTGCTGGGGGCGGCCCATGTCGATTATCTGGTGCCCAACCGCTTTGAATACGGCTACGGCCTGACCCCGGAAATCGTCGAAGTCGCGCTGACGCGTACCCCGCAGTTGCTGATTACGGTCGACAACGGGATCTCCAGTATTGAAGGCGTGGCCGCGGCCAAAAAAGCCGGATTGAGCGTGCTGGTTACCGACCACCACTTGCCGGGCAACGAACTGCCGGCGGCGGATGCCATCGTCAACCCCAACCAGCCCGGCTGCGAATTCCCCAGCAAAGCGCTGGCGGGGGTCGGGGTCATCTTTTACGTACTGATCGCCTTGCGTGCGCGCTTGAACAGCCTGGGCTGGTACCAGGACAGCAAGGCGCCGAACATCGCCGAGTTGCTGGACCTGGTGGCATTGGGCAGTGTGGCGGACGTGGTGCCGCTGGATGCCAACAACCGGATTCTGGTGCATCAAGGGCTTGAGCGAATCCGTGCCGGGCGCGCGCGTCCGGGGCTGAAGGCCATTTTGGAAGTGGCCAAGCGCGATCACTCAAAAATCACCTCGACCGATCTGGGCTTTATCCTGGGGCCGCGCCTGAACGCCGCCGGGCGACTGGACGACATGAGCCTGGGCATCGAGTGCCTGCTGACCGATGACGCCAATGCGGCTCGGGAAATGGCCGCGCAACTGGACGAGATGAACCAGGACCGAAAGTCCATCGAGCAGGGGATGCAGCGTGAAGCGCTGGCCCAACTCAAGGATCTGACAATCGACAGCATGCCGTTTGGCCTGTGTCTGTTTGATCCTGAGTGGCACCAGGGGGTGATCGGGATTCTGGCTTCGCGCCTCAAGGAGCGTTACTTCCGCCCAACCTTCGCCTTTGCCGATGCAGGCGACGGCATGCTCAAGGGGTCGGGGCGTTCGGTTCAGGGTTTTCATATCCGCGACGCACTCAGCGTAGTGGCCGCCCAGCATCCGGACTTGATCAGTAAATACGGCGGCCATGCGATGGCGGCCGGATTGACCTTGCCCGAGGCCAACTTCACGCTGTTCTCTCAGGCATTTGATGCCGAAGTCCGACGTCAACTGCGTGAAGAGGACCTCACCGGGCGTATGTTGTCCGACGGCAGCCTGGCAGTTGAAGAGTTTCACCTGGAGCTGGCGCGGGCCCTGCGCAATGCCGGGCCGTGGGGGCAGCACTTCCCGGAACCGTTGTTTCACGGGGTGTTCCAGTTGGTTGAGCAGCGCATCGTTGGCGAGCGGCATTTGAAAGTGGTGCTCAAAACTGAATGCGGCAGTGTGAAGCTCGACGGCATTGCCTTCGGGGTCGATCGCGAAGTGTGGCCGAACCCGACCATTCGCTGGGTTGAACTGGCCTACAAACTCGACCTCAACGAGTTTCGCGGCAACGAAACCGTGCAACTGATGATTGCCCATATCGAACCACGTTAATACCTCCAGTCCCCCCTTTGTGGGAGCGGGCTTGCTCGCGATAACATCTCTCCGGGTTGTCTGACAGGTCGCGGCGCTTGTATCGCGAGCAAGCCCGCTCCCACAAAAAAACGGGTTACTCGCACAGGAAATTTACTCCTGCCCTGTGCGATTTGAACTCGCCCTCATCCAGTGTTGTCGACTAGTCTCTAGAAGTACTTGGAGCCTACCCACTGGAATTAGAGGTGACCCATGAGTCTGCTGCTCGAGCCCTACACTCTGCGACAACTGACCCTTCTTAACCGCATTGCGGTCTCTCCCATGTGCCAGTACTCCAGTGTCGACGGACTGGCCAATGACTGGCATCTGGTCCATCTGGGCAGCCGTGCCGTAGGCGGCGCCGGACTGATTTTTACCGAAGCCACCGCCGTAAGCCCTGAAGGGCGAATCACCGCCCAGGACCTTGGCTTGTGGAACGACGAACAGATCGAACCCCTGCAGCGCATCACCCGCTTTATTCGGGCACAAGGTGCGGTGGCCGGTATTCAGTTGGCCCATGCCGGGCGCAAGGCCAGTACCCATCGTCCGTGGCTGGGCAAGCATGGCAGCGTCAAAGTGGAGGAGGGCGGCTGGGTGCCCGTCGGGCCTTCACCGATTGCCTTCGATCCGCAACACACCGCGCCGACACAATTGGACGAAGCCCAGATACAGGATGTGATCCAGGCTTTCGTCGATGCCGCCAAGCGGGCGCTGGAAGCGGGCTTTTCGGTGGTTGAGGTGCACGCTGCCCACGGCTACCTGTTGCATCAATTCCTTTCGCCACTGAGCAATCAGCGGCGAGACCAGTACGGTGGCTCCTTCGAAAACCGCATTCGCCTGGTGCTGGAAGTCACCGAGGCCGTGCGCGGGGTGTGGCCACAAGAGTTGCCGCTGTTTGTGCGAGTGTCGGCCACCGACTGGGTCGAAGACGGCTGGAACCCCGACGAAACCGTTGAGCTGGCACGACGCCTCAAGGCGTTGGGTGTCGACCTGATCGACGTCTCCTCAGGCGGAACGGCGGCCAATGCCGAAATTCCGGTGGGGCCGGGTTACCAGACCCGTTTTGCCGAGCGCGTGCGCAAAGAGGCCTGCATCGCCACCGGCACGGTGGGGATGATCACCGAGCCTGCTCAGGCCGAACATATTCTGCGCACCGGTCAGGCCAATCTGATTCTGCTGGCTCGCGAGCTGTTGCGTGATCCGTATTGGCCGTTGCACGCCGATGATGACCTGGGTGGCAAAAAGGCCACGTGGCCTGCCCAGTACCAGCGTGCCACCCACCGTGACCAACCGATTCATGAGTCTGACTTGCGTGACTGAAACGCGTCTGTTTCCACCACAAGCCCGCCTGTTTGGCGGGCTTTGTGGCTTCCCTTGAACCCTGTTGCGAGAGGCTGCGTATGAGTACCCGTGGATTGCTTGATCAGTTACTGAAATCCGGCCAGCAAATGCTGGAGAAGAAAGCCGGCGCTCAAGGCAACGCTTCCAGTG